>NZ_JBGQOF010000006.1:0-284577 GCF_052113665.1 Flavobacterium sp. W22_SRS_FK3
TGCGGAATCTCAGCGGTTCCGTTCAACACGGGCTTCATTGTTCGTGCTACGCACGCAACGAATCCCTTAGCTGTTACATGCAGGCGTTTTTGTTAAGCAGTGATTAATTCCTTTTCTACTGAACTAATTTTAGTCATTATTTTTTCCAATTGAGAATTCATTTTCATGTTTCTTTCAACTTTTCGTCTTAAAATACCTTTGCAAGCTTGTGGACTTAAATAAAATTTTTCAGGTACATTATTCACTTGAACTAAATCTTTTATTTCACTTGTAATTGGAATATTAGGAATATTTGAACTATTTAGATATAATTTTTGATTTATTGAAATTATATTTTCGAGAAGAAATAAGTCAGCATTTAAATTATTAGCTGTTCTTTTTGTTGATTTGAACCAACAAATTGTTTCTTGATTTGTTTCTTGATTTGAAAAAATATTTATTTGATTACCTATCCATTTTACTACTGGAATAGCCCAAGAGTTACCAATTGCTTGAAAGCGATTAGTGTCACTATTTCCATTAATTAACGTGTAATTATCGGGAAATCCCATCAATCTTTCACATTCTAAAGGTGTTAGTCTTCTAATTCTTTCATTTTGTGAAATATATAATGAACCATTATAAGCAGCAGCATTACCATTCCATTTTGTTCCATAGGCTGCGTAAAGACAATCTGTGTACTCTCTGAAAATTTCAAACTTTATATTTTCTTTGTAAAATATATTTTCAACAATTTTTTCTTTTTTAGGAGTAGATTCACTAAATAAATTAATTAAGGTTTCGTTTGATTTATTTTGTTTGTTTATCTTCAATTCCGTTACTATATTTTTGCTGTCAAATTCAAATAAAACTTGGTCAGGACGAAAATCTTTACTTCCAGCTAATACATAAAGTCTTTTTCTTTGTTGTGGCACACCAAAATATTTAGCATCAATAACTCTCCATGCTACATTTCTACTTGGACCTTGTAAATAGCCTGATTTAGTCCATTTGTTAACTTTTATTTCATCATCAAAACCAGCAAGGCCAGCTATAAAGTTTCCAAAAGCATTAGTTTTATCATTTAGAACACCTTCAACATTTTCCCAAAGAACAATGGTTTCTTCTTTACCGTCTTCCAATCTTATTTTATCTATTGCATTTGCAATTTCGATAAATTTCATTGTCAGTTGTCCTCTTTCGTCAGCAAGTCCATTTTTCCATCCTGCTAATGAAAATGCTTGACATGGAGTTCCGCCACAAAAAAGGTCAGGAGCTTCATATTCACGATTTAGAATTGCTTTAGGAATATTAATCATATCTCCAACATTTGGAATTTCAGGAAAATGGTGTTCAAGTACTTTTGAAGGAAATTCGGCAATTTCTGAACTCCATAGTTGCTTAAAACCAAAAGGACTAAAAGCTAATTGAGATGCTTCAATACCTGAACAAACACTACCAAATGTCAATTTATTACTCATAATATTTATTTATATAATGCAAAGTTACAAAAAAATGATAACTTTAGTATGCAATTTATTTGCCTTTTTCTATCAATTCATTTAAACTCTCTCTCCATTTCTGAATATCATACCATCCACAACCTACACATCCTTTTTCAGCTTCTTTACCTATTTTTGGAATTTCTAAATCCCAATTTTCATTACCTTCATAGTAAAAGTTAACACCATAAAGTTTTCCTCTTTTTCCTGTTTGAAAACACTTTCGGCAAACTTCTCTTTTTTGTTGATTTCTTTGGTTGTCTACAAGCTGAAATTTTTCTTTAATTTCATTGTTAGGCATTTCTTCAGGATTTTCTGCTCTGGTTTCTTCATCCCATCTTATTTCAGGGAATTTATGGTCAGGTAGCAAACCGTGTTTGTTGGCTTTACTATATTCATAAACATTGATTGATTCCATTACAGAAATAGCTTTAGCTTTAAAAACAGGTGACATTACTTCATATCCTGTGACTCCTCCTTTTGGTAGTGGAACAAGCAAAATGTGAGTGTCTGTTTCATATTTATCTTTTACAATTCTTCTTGTATCAGTTGCTAAAGTGTAACCGAATTCTTTTATGTCTTGTATTCTGCGAGCCCAATTTGGATTACTTGGTAAATCATATTTTACACTTTTCCAATCAAAGTCAAGTAAGTTTTCAAAGAATTCTTTAGTAGTTTTTTTTCCTGACATTTCATCATCCCATCTCTTTTTTTCTTGAGCATGAAATTTTTCAATTTCTGCTTTAGTAAATTGAGGATAAATTTCATTTAAATAATCAACTAAATCATTGGCAGTTTCAATGAAAAGGCCTGTTCTTCTGTAGAAATATGGAATCGAACCTTTCCAGGTGTAACCATCTATTTGGACGAATGTTACATCAATATATTTTTCAGAAGCTTTTGAGTGTTCTCTAAAAGCTTCAATAATTATATACTTGTTATCAAGTAGTTGAGAAAATTCTTCAATCGTTATTTCCATTATTGCTATTTTTTAATAAGTCCTCTATTTTGACTTCTAAAGAATTAGCAATTTTTTCGATATTTATGAGGGTTATGTTTTTTTCTGCTCTCTCAATCATTCCAATATATGTTCTGTGAAGATTAGCTTTAAAGGCTAATTCCTCTTGTGAAATGTTGAGTAAGCGTCTATATTTTCTAACGTTTTCTCCGAATAAATTTAATATTTCGTTTTTAGATTCCATTGCTAATTAAAGTCTGCACAAAGCTAACTTTAGTATTCAAAACATACTACATACTATAATTAGCATCTTAATAAGAATGTTTTTTCTTAAATTGATTTTATGTGTATTTTTTGTTCGTCGCGCAACGCTTGCATATAACTTGTATATACACGCTACAAAGTAGCGCCAATCTACCCAAAATTGGATGTATATACGAATGTTTGTTTCACATTATTTTTTCAAATATAGATAATAGTCACAAACTTAGAAAAACAAAATTTGTTTCTTTATTCTGGAGTTCTTGTAGCCGCGTGAAGGATGGTAGCAGGTTACCGAAGTAACGCGGACAGCCTGACAGCATCCTGATAAGTGGGCGAATAACCGTTATGTGCGGTGCCCGCTTATTGGGATGGTGGCCCGCCCAATATAGTATCGATTCATGCTAAATGAGATTTGAAAACCTGAAATACTACTTTTAGGGATAAAAAACCTGTAATCAAGTATCGGAAGAGAATAGCGAATCGCTATTTTAATTATCATGCAATCCCGGATCAAAAAGGCTTATTTTCTTTAGAATTTATCATTTCGGACGAAATATGAATTGCATGATTCTTAGTGTTTTAGACGGTTAAAGTTGTTTTAAAATTAATTTTTGGTGAAGAATGGATGTAGGATTTAATTTTAGTAAATTGCAAGTAAATGCTCAAAAAAAACTTTGTGAAAACCATTTAAAAGAGAGGAAAAATGAAACTACATGATATCGTAACGCTAACAGTAAATCCTTCGGTAGATAAAAGCACACATTTTTCTGGACTGATTGCCGAACAGAAAATCAGGTGTAAAGATCCTTTATTTGATGCTGGCGGAGGCGGAATAAATGTTTCGAAAGCTATAGCACGCTTACGCGGAAGTTCATTAGCTGTCTTTACATCTGGCGGTTCCGTTGGCGAAATGTTAAAGGATTTGATTACTAAAGAAAAAATAGATTTTGAGGTCGTTCAAACCGAAACGGCAACAAGAGAAAATTTTATTGCCGTAGATGACAATACTAATTCACAATATCGTTTTGGATTCACAGGGGATGTTTTATCACATTCAGAAGTTAAAAAGCTTTTGGAAACTATTTCGAATTTAAAGCCAAAATTTTTAGTGGCCAGCGGAAGTTTAAATGAAGGTTTGTCATCCGATTTTTATCAGAAGGTTGCTGAAATTGGAAAAACATCAAATTCTAAAGTAATTGTTGATACTTCAGGCGAGGCTTTAAAGAAGGTTTTAGAAACTGGCGCATATCTGATTAAGCCCAATGTTGGTGAACTGGCGAAATTAGTTGGTGTAGAACGCTTAGAAACGGATGATGTAAATGAAGCTGCAAAAAGAATAATTGCTAAAGGCGGAGCTGAAATTGTTGTAGTTTCACTGGGTCCGCAGGGAGCAGTTTTGGTTACAAAAGACGAGTATGAGTTTGTACCGGCACCCAATGTTGCCAAAAAGAGTACCGTGGGAGCCGGTGATAGTATGGTTGGAGGCATGGTTTGGGCATTATCGCAGAATAAAAGCCTGAAGGAAGTTGTTCGATGGGGAGTTGCCTGTGGGTCGGCAGCAACGATGAACGAAGGGACTCAATTATTTAAATTTGAAGATGCAAACAGACTGTTTGAATGGCTAAAGGATAAATAAAGAGATTATATAAAAAATAATTTTTCCTGCTGACAAACTGTTGTCACCAGCCCTCAATAATTTTGAAGTATTAAAAAATTAAAACTTTAAATTATGAAAACATTAGAAGCGCAAGTTATTACTCCTGAAGATTTATTAAAGCACTGGCAAGGACACAGAGCTCTTACACGTCGTGTGATTGAGGCTTTTCCTGAAAAAGATTTTTTCGAATTTTCAATAGGCGGAATGCGGCCGTTTGCAAAATTAGTTGACGAATTTTTGGCAATGGGAGCTCCTGCCATGAAAGGTATTATCAATAAAGATACAGCACCCTATGCAGAAGCATCTGAAAATCTGATTTTTAAAGCACAATATCTTGAAAAATGGGACGAAGCGACTGCAGAAATTAATAAATATTGGCAGCAATTAACGATTGAAGATTTTAATGAAAGCTTTAATTTGTTTGGCCAATATAATTTTCCGGTAATTCAGAATATCATGTATTTGATAGATAACGAAATACACCATCGCGGACAAGGTTATGTGTACCTCAGAGCTTTAGGGATTGAACCCCCTTTTTTCTGGGAAAGATAAATTTACAGAAGAGTACATAAAAAACTCCTAATGTTGAAAGTGAAATTTCTTCTTAGGAGTTTTTTAATAACCGCTCTCTATTGATTTCTAGTAATTCTAAAGTTCTTTTTTTGAGTTCTTCCGGCTCTAAAATCGTTGCATAATCACCAAACATTAAAAACCAACGCGGAAAACCACTTTCTATATCGCAGGACATAAAGGTCATTTCTATTTGTCCGTCCACTTCTTTTTCAGAAACAAAACCATGATATTTTTTTTCGGTCTGCAGGTATTTTACAATTTTTTTCTGAACTGAGATTCGAACTTTTGTTTTTGGACTTGGCTGGTCTTTTTTGTTCAGAAACGTTTCGAGTGAATCATGTTCGATAGTAAATTTCAGATCTGTTTTCTTAATCCCCTGAATTCTGTCTGTTCTAAATTGGCGGTAATCTTTACGTAAATGGCAATAGCCTAAAAAGTACCAGTTGTTATTCTCATGAAAAACACCAACAGGTTCAATATTTCTATGGCTTGCTTCTTCAGCTTCTAAGGTTTTGTATAAAAGCTGAATTTGTTTTTCCTCAGCAATACTTTCAAATAAAAGAGCCAGAGTATTAGGTGAGTTATCATTAAACATGGGCTCAGAAGCCTGCATCATAATTTTTGATTCTATATTGGAAAGCCAGTCTTTGTCTGTACTTCGCAAAACCGACTTTAATTTATACATTGCCGAAGCATAATGATTTCCAAGAGATGGATCAGTAAATTTCTGCATAAGCTTTTCGGCTGCGATAAAACTGCTCACTTCTTCGCGGGTAAACATAACGGGGGGCAATCTGTAACCGTCCATTAACGCATAACCCACCCCGGCTTCACTGTAAATAGGAACTCCGGATGCTTCCAAAGTTCGAATATCCCTATAAATAGTTCGTAAACTACATTCAAAACGATCGGCTAATTCCTGTGCTTTTACAATTTTTTTGGATTGTAGCTGAATCAAGATGGCTACAATCCGGTCAAATCGTTTTGGTGTTTCGTCGAGCATTTTTTCTGAGTTACTGAGGTTCTGCGGTTCAAAGATACAAAGGTTGAAACGAACAAAAAACCCGAGAACTAAAGTTATCGGGTTATAATTTTTTTGCAGTTTGTTGAAAAAAATTTACAAAATTGCGGTTGAATTTAATGTAAAAAAATCTGAAACAAATTAAATTTTAAAATTTATAAAGCAATCCAAATTTTGGCTGGGCAAAAATGTTATTAAACAAATTGATGTTTAATTCAAAAGAATTAGACGAAGGTCCATCTTCGGGTTTAGCATTGTTATAAGTAAGGATGTCAGCCAGAACAAAGGTAGCAGCAAATTTTTTGGTGAAGAAATAATTAAGCCCAAGTGTAATATTGGCTTTAATGCCATTAGTAGTTTCGTCATATCTTCCTCCTCCAACAACATTACCTTCATCACGCGCATGGCTATAGCCTAATCCTATATCGCCAAATGCTTTAAAGCGTTTAGAATCTGCCTCAAAAAAGTAATATCTGGCAAAAACACCAATACCAAAAAAAGTAGTTTTAGAATCAGTGGCATCCGTTTTACTGCCGCCAAAATCTAAATCACCACCGACAGCAAAATTATGTGCTATCAGATAACCAAATTTGGGATTAATAGAGTATGAATTAGAATCATCGGAATCACTAAATGAAATTCCTCCTTCGATAAACATGTCACCTGTATCGAAACTCACTCCTTTCGCCGAATTCATTTCTGCCTCTGCTTCTCTCTCTTGTGCGTTTACAAATCCAAACGTCAACATTAATAAAATAATAAAGAATTTAGTTTTCATAATAATAATTTTTGGGTTTCATAAATAAAGATATAATTTTTGTGTGAGAAATTACCTCTATATTGTAATTAAGATGTTAAAAATCAGTATTTTATGTAAAAATAATTTATTTAGTAAGAATAAACCTGTAAATATTTAAAAGTATTGGTTAATGCATTGACTGATAATGTATTGTTGTTTACGTCTATTTAGCATCTTCTTTCATACCTTTTGCAATTTTATCAGATTACAATTCAATAAGATGATGGGAATTTGATAAAATCGTTTTTGGCTTTAAGCCATTTACATGAGATTTTTAATGATTGCATTTTATAATTGAAAGCTAACTACAATTTTTTCGCATCTTTACAATTATATTTTATTTCATAACCATACTTAATTCTATCATTTATAAAATGACAATTCCATTTGAACCTATCGTTTTTGGTTATGAAATTAATATTCATTTAGTTTTAGAATATTTAGCTTTCTTTTTTGGGTATCGCTACTATGTTTTTTTACGCAAAAAAAGCCATGATAAAATTGTTTCAACTAATCGGTTATCTATTATTTTAGGGGCTGCTATCGGAGCTTTTTTAGGATCTAGGATTGTAGGTTTTCTAGAAAACCCCATTTTTCCTTCAGATTTACAATCACTCTTAAATTTGTTTAATATAAAAACGATAATGGGTGGATTATTTGGTGGACTTTTGGGTGTTGAATGGGTAAAAAAGAGGATTGGGGAAAAAGAATCCTCGGGCGACTTGTTTATATTCCCCATCATTTTAGGCATTTTTATTGGTAGAATTGGCTGTTTCTTATCAGGTACAAATGAATTTACTTATGGAAAAGTCACTACTTTTTTTTTAGGAATGAATTTAGGAGATAATCTAAAGAGACATCCTCTTTCTTTGTATGAGTTAATTTTCCTGACCCTTCTATTCTTTTTTTTATGGAAAGTAAAGAACAAAGACTTAAAAAGCGGTTTGCTGTTTCAATATTTTATGATTGCTTATTTTTCTTTTCGGTTTTTGATCGAGTTTTTAAAGCCCAATAATTTCTTTTTCTTAGGATTGAGTACCATTCAGATTTTATGCTTAATTTGTCTGCTATATTATCATAAAACCATTTTAAATTTAATAAAAAATGCCTGTTAGAAAGTATACGTATTATGATTTTACTTTAAGTCTTTGTCCGGAATGCCTGAAGCGAATTGATGCTAAAATTGTTTTTGAAAATGATAATGTTTACATGCTCAAAAGATGCCCTGAGCACGGAAATTCAAAAGTGTTGATTGCAGACGATATTCCGTATTATAAAAACATCCGAAACTACAATAAGCCGTCTGAGACACCTTATACGTTCAATACTAAGACACATTATGGCTGCCCTTATGACTGCGGTTTGTGTCCGGATCATGAACAACATTCCTGTTTAACAGTAATTGAAGTTACAGACAGATGCAATTTGACCTGCCCAACTTGTTATGCCGGATCGTCTCCCTCTTATGGCAGACACAGGACTTTGGAGGAAGTGAAAATGATGTTGGACACGATAGTTTTAAATGAAAAAGAACCGGACGTTGTACAGATTAGTGGTGGAGAACCAACAGTTCATCCTCAGTTTTTTGAGATTTTAGATTATGCAAAAACGCTTCCTATTAAACATTTAATGTTGAATACAAATGGAATTAAAATTGCGAAAGACAAAGAATTTGCCAAACAACTGAAAGCGTATGCTCCGGATTTTGAAATCTATTTACAGTTTGATTCTTTTGAAAACAGTGTTTTACAGGAATTACGTGGTGCTGATTTACGTGACATACGGATGCAGGCTCTTGAAAATTTAAACGAAGTAAATTTATCGACCACATTGGTAGTGACGCTTCAAAAAGGGTTGAATGATAATGAAATAGGTAAAATAATTGACTTTGCATTAAAACAAAAATGTATTAGAGGTGTTACCTTTCAGCCTACACAAATTGCAGGAAGACTGGATAATTTTAATCCTGAAACAGACAGGATGACTTTAACTGAAGTTCGAAGGAAAATTTTTGAGCAGACTTCTATTTTTAATTCAGATGATTTGCTTCCGGTGCCTTGCAATCCTGATGCTTTGGTCATGGGATACGCCTTGAAATTAGGAGATGAGGTTTTTCCATTAACACGATATATCAATCCAAATGATTTATTAGACAATAGTAAAAACACGATTATTTACGAACAAGATGAAGTGCTTCACGGAAAAATGATTGAACTTTTCAGTACCGGGAATTCTGTAGAGGTAGCTCAGGAGAATTTAAAATCTATTTTGTGTTGTCTCCCTAATATTGATGCTCCGGATTTAAGTTATGATAATTTGTTCAGAATCATCATTATGCAATTTATTGATGCTTATAATTTTGATGTAAGAGCAATCAAAAAATCATGTGTGCATATTGTAAATAAAGACAATAAAATCATTCCGTTTGAATCCATGAATTTGTTTTACAGAGACGATAAAATAGAAAGATTAGAAGAATTAAGAAGTAAAGTGGAAAGTATATGATAGCATTAGAAGTAGGAAATTTAAATGGATTGATTCTGTTTTTTGTTTTGATAATGGTTGGTCCTCCAATTTTATTTGCTATAATCGGATTGTCAATAAAAAAAGGCAATCCAAAAGCAGCCAAAGTGTTATTTGTTTTAGCGGTAGTATATTTAATTGTGGGGCTGGGGATTTGTGGAGGTCTTATTTCATAACAAAATAAACAACAGTTTTCGTCATTGATTTTGTGTTACTTATTAAAACTATTTCCTGATGTTCTACCGGAATTTCTGTGCGAATGTTGAATTTTTTAGTTTTCATAATTATCAGGTTAATGAAAAAAATGATTTTAAGCATTAAATTTTCTGAAGATTGTAATAATCTGTTGCTAAAAAATCTTTGTTACTCTGTTGTAAAATTTACTGCTGTTATTTACTTAAATACATTTTCTTTCAAACCTAAACAAAAAACCCAACAACTTTTACGTCATTGGGTTAGTCTATATTCTTTACTCTTTGTTCTTTCTTCTAAAAAGACTAATCGTTCAATTTCAAAACAGCCATAAAAGCCTCTTGCGGAATCTCAACGTTTCCAACTTGTCTCATACGTTTTTTACCTTTTTTCTGTTTTTCGAGCAATTTACGCTTACGCGAAATATCTCCTCCGTAACATTTTGCGGTAACATCTTTACGAAGTGCTTTGATGGTTTCACGTGCAATGATTTTGGCACCGATAGCAGCCTGAATCGGAATATCAAATTGTTGTCTTGGGATTAACTCGCGTAATTTCTCGGTCATTTTTTTACCGATGTTGTAAGCGTTGTCTTCGTGAATCAGGGCAGAAAGTGCATCCACTGTCTGAGCATTCAAAAGAACATCCAGTTTTACCAGTTTCGAAGTTCTCATTCCGATTGGGGAATAATCAAAAGAAGCGTACCCTTTAGAAACCGTTTTTAAACGATCGTAAAAATCGAATACAATTTCGGCCAAAGGCATGTCAAAATTCAATTCAACACGCTCAGTTGTCAAATACGTTTGATTGGTAATTTGACCACGTTTTTCGATACACAGACTCATTACGTTTCCAACGAAGTCAGCTTTTGTAATGATGGTTGCTTTGATAAAAGGCTCTTCAACTCTGTCTAAACGAGAAGGTTCAGGCAAATCTGAAGGATTGTTAACAACGAATGGAACATCTGGTTCTTTTTTGCTGTACGCCAAATACGAAACGTTAGGGACTGTAGTAATTACCGTCATGTCGAACTCGCGCTCTAAACGCTCTTGAATAATCTCCATGTGTAACATTCCTAAGAATCCACAACGGAAACCAAATCCTAAAGCAGCAGAACTTTCGGGAGTAAAAACTAACGAAGCATCATTCAGCTGCAATTTTTCCATAGAAGAACGCAAATCTTCATAATCTTCGGTGTCAACAGGATAAATTCCGGCAAAAACCATTGGTTTTACGTCTTCAAAACCGGTAATCATATTGGTGGTTGGCGTTTTGGCATCGGTAAGTGTATCACCAACTTTTACTTCTTTCGCTTCTTTAATTCCGGAAATCAAATACCCAACGTCTCCAGTAGAAATTACATTTTTAGGAACCTGATTTAGTTTTAAAGTTCCTACTTCATCAGCAAAATATTCATTGCCCGTAGCCATGAATTTAATTTTTTGCCCTTTTCTGATTTCACCATTTACAACACGGAAAATAACTTCAATACCACGAAACGGATTGTAATGTGAATCGAAAATCAATGCCTGTAATGGTTCGTCTTTATTTCCTTTTGGAGCCGGAATTTTTTCTATAATGGCAGCCAGGATATTTTCGACACCAAAACCTGTTTTTCCAGAGGCGTGAATAATATCTTCTAATTTACATCCTAATAAATCGATAATATCATCACTAACTTCTTCAGGATTAGCACTTGGTAAATCAACTTTGTTCAAAACCGGAATAATTTCCAGGTCATTTTCTAAAGCGAGATATAAGTTTGAAATCGTTTGTGCCTGAATACTTTGTGCAGCATCCACAATCAAAAGTGCACCTTCACAGGCGGCAATAGATCGAGAAACTTCGTATGAAAAGTCAACGTGACCAGGAGTGTCAATTAGGTTCAAAATATATTCTTCTCCTTTATAAGTGTATTCCATCTGAATGGCGTGACTTTTTATGGTAATTCCACGTTCTCGTTCCAGATCCATGTTGTCAAGCAATTGTGCTTTTTCTTCACGGGCTGTAACGGTTTGCGTAGCGCCTAATAATCGGTCTGCCAATGTACTTTTACCGTGGTCAATGTGTGCAATAATGCAAAAGTTACGTATCTTCTTCATTTTATGTTGTCAATTCTCTATACGAGTTTTAAGTATTTTTTCGGGTATAAATGATGCTATAGCAATTGCTGTAGAGCATGTTATTAAGGCGCAAAGATAGCGCAAAGTTTTGGATTCTGGAATGAAGATGACTGATTGTTGGATGCCGGGATTTAAAAGAAGTTTTAAAACTCAAAATTGAACCCTTTTTCGGTGAGTTTTTTGTAAATTTCAGAATCAAATTTGTATAATTTTGCGGCTCTGTGCGAGACGTCCTGTTGTTTTTCATCTAAGGCAACCAGAAGTTTCATGTGCAGAATTTTTCTCCGGAAATTAGATTTGTCTAATTCAATTCCTAATATTTCTTCGTAAAGATGCATTAGTTGCAATAAGGTAAATTTTTCAGGCAAAAGATTAAATCCAATGGGTGCCTGACGCACTTTGTTACGAAGTTGCATTAAGCTGAAATCCATGATTTCCTTATGGTCGAAAATCAAATCAGGCAGTGCGTTAATTTTATGCCAGGTCGCTTCCATCAAGGTTAATCCGGCTTTGACCTTATAGTCTTCACGGTTTACGAGTGTATAATATCCAATGGTTACTACTCTTCTTCCGGCGACACGATTCGGATCTGTAAAAGCTTTTAACTGCTCCAGATAAATATTGTCAAGACTCGTAAGTTCATATAAAATTCGTTGAGCTGCATCATCAGAACTTTCATCTTTTTTTAACCAGCCACCAAGAAGTCCCCATTTTCCAACACTTTCTCCTTCGGCATGATGCGCCAGAAGTACTTCCAGGTTTCCTTTGTTAAATCCAAATATGACACAATCAATCGTGATTCCGTCTAAAACGGGTTTCTGAATTTCTGAAACTGTTTCGCTAATTTCACGAGTTTTTTTAGAGTGTAAAAATGCCATTTTTTGCTTTTATGAGGCTGGTTTAAAATTCAAAATTAAATCCTTTTTCAGTAAGTTTTGTATAAATTTCCGAATCAAATTTGTATAGCTTTGCTGCTCTGTGCGAAACATCTTGTTGTTTTTCATCCAATGCAGCGAGCAGTTTCATATGAAGAACTTTACGTCTGAAATTAGATTTGTCCATTTCTATTCCTAATATTTCTTCATACAAATGCATTAATTGCAACAATGTAAACTTTTCCGGTAATAGATTAAACCCAATTGGTGCCTGCCGTACTCTGTCGCGTAAATGTTTTAGACTGTAAGCCAATATTTCATTATGGTCATAAATTAAATCCGGAATTTGATTGATCTTGTACCATTTGGCATCCGATGCTGTAAAACCTGCCTGAATATTATAATCTTCTCTTTTAATTAGGGCATAATAACCAATTGTGATCACACGTCTGAGTGGAAAACGATCGGGATTTCCAAACGCTTTCAATTGCTCCAGATAAATATGATCTAACGCTGTCAGTTCATTTAATAGTCGGTGAGCGGCATCGTCTGTACTTTCTTTTTTTTTGATCCAGCCTCCCGGAAGTCCCCATTTTCCTTTGCTTATTCCTTCTGCGTGCTGAATTAAAAGAACTTCAAGGCTTCCTTTGTCAAAACCAAAAATAACACAGTCAATCGTAATGGCATTCATCACTGAAGAGCCATTCTTTACAATACTATCATCATCCAAATTGTCAACCATGTTGTTAAAATTTCAACAAATTAAATAAATAAAATAATATTACACTCGTAAATACGGATATATTTTTAATTCAGCAATTAAATATTAATAATATTTAAAAAACCATTCATTAATTTGAATTAATATTTTAAATCATTATTAATTTAATCAATAAAGTGTTGATTTATTAATAATGTTTAATATGGCGCACTCGTTAAATTTAAATAATCAATAAAAATTACATTGTTATTATCTGAATTATAAAAAATAAGCCTAATTTTTTGTTAATATAGAAAAATTACACTACACTTGTAGTCAAATTAACCATAAGATAAATACTTTTTGACTATAAGTTAATTTAAAAAAGACAAAGTGCAACTAAAATTCAGAATGATTTTTATAAAATTAAATCTGAAATTAACCAATAGATTCATTTGCATGAATAAAAATATCTTAAAAAGTTTTAGCAAAAGATTTATGTTACTCATAAATAGGGAAAAAATATTTCGCATTCGCATTTAGATTACAAACAACTAACAACAAACTTTAAACAAATTATTAATTATTATGAAAAGCAAATATTGTATTAGAACAACGATGCTCCCATTTTATATGGCACTGTTGCTAAGTATTTTTACGATGCAGTCTGGTTTTGCACAAGCGCAAAAGAAAGCGATAAGTGGAAACATAAAATCTGAAGAAGACGGAATGGGAGTTCCGGGAGCAAGTGTTATGGTTGAAGGAACAAAAGATGCAACTTCAACAGATTTTGATGGTTTTTATAAATTAAACGCTAAAGAAGGTGATGTAATTGTTATCAGTTTTATGGGATTTAAAACACAGCGGATTACTGTGGGGTCTCAATCGGTTATCAATGCTACACTACAAACTGAATCCAATGAACTTAAAGAAATTGTAGTTATCGGATATGGTACTCAAAAGAAAAAGGTAAACACAGCAGCAACATCATTAGTGTCTGGAAAAGATATTCAGCAGGTTGCGAGTCTTGATGTTGTAAATGCTCTACAAGGTCAGGCTTCAGGGGTAAATGTTACTTCATCATCAGGGCAACCCGGTGCTGGAATGGTAGTGAACATTCGTGGAGTAGGAACGGCAGGAAACAGTACACCGCTTTATGTAGTTGATGGTGTAGTGGTTGATAATGGTATTGGATACCTTGACCCTTCTGCAATAGAGAGAATTGACGTACTTAAAGATGCTTCTGCAGGATCTATTTATGGAGCCAGAGCAGCTAATGGTGTTATTTTAGTAACGACTAAAAAAGGTAAAGATGGGAAAATAAATGTATCATTTAATACTTATACGGGTTTTCAGCAAGTAGCTAAAAGACTTGATTTATTAAATACACAGGAATACACCACTATTATGAATGAATCTCGTATAAATTCTGGTCTGACACCTTTATATACAAAGGAACAGATTGCTGCATTTCCAAATCATGACTGGCAAAGTGATTTATTCAACGAGGGTGCAATAAAACAAAATCACTCGCTTACTATCAGCGGTGGCGATAAAAAATCTACAATTTCTACAGGATTGTCATATTACGGGCAAGAAGGTATGATTGGAAGTGCAACAAGTCAATCGCAATATGACCGTGTGACTTTCAATGTAAATTCAACTTCAGAAGTTATTGAAAACCACTTGAAAATTGGAGAGAATTTTTCATTCGCCAATATTAAAAGTTCTGGGATTGCAGATCAGGGAATTTATAGTAATGGTATTAGAAGTTTCTTAAACGCAGCACCAATTGATGAAGCTTATGATGCAGATGGAAATTTTGCAAAGTCAATAGTGGCGCCAGATGTTAGTAACCCGGTTGGATCATTATACTACAATAATTTTAATGAAACAAAATCAAACCGTTATGTGGGTAATATTTTTGCAGAATTAAAATTTTTAAGAAACTTTACATACAGAACTAGTTTTGGTGTTGATATGACAGACAGTAACTACCGTTCTTTCAGACCGGTTTATTCCCTGTCAACAACAGATAATAATACGGTTTCAAGTGTTACTCAAAATGCTACTAAGTCATTAGGATGGATTTTTGAAAATACGTTACAATATAAAACTACAATTGCCGGTGTACATAATTTTGATGTTTTGGCAGGTACTTCTGCCAAAAAGAATACGTCAGATTTTATGGAAGGGACAGGAAGAAACTTAACTTTTGATGATTTTGGACACGCTTACCTTAGCAATGCTACAGATCAAACATCAAATACAGTAAAAGGAAACCGTGGAGATTATGCAATTCAATCTTATTTCGGACGTTTGCTGTATGACTACAATAACAGATATTTATTTACTGCAACAATTAGAAGAGACGGTTCTTCAAACTTTGCATCTGCAAACAGGTACGGAAATTTCCCCTCAGTTTCTGCAGGGTGGAATGTTGATAAAGAAAGTTTCTTTCCTCAAAATAAAATATTAAATAATCTTAAACTTAGAGTAAGCTGGGGTCAGAATGGTAATGATCAGATTCCTGCTTTTTCTTATATGTCTACAATTAGTACTTATAATAAGAACTATCATTTTGGTACAGGAACTGAAACATTGCAAACAGGTGCAAGTCCTGACCAAGTTGCAAATCCAGGTTTAAAATGGGAAACTTCAGAGCAAACAGACTTTGGTTTTGATGCTACATTATTCAATAATTTTACTTTAACGTTTGACTATTATGATAAAAAAACAAAAGATTGGTTAGTTCTTGCTTCCATTCCTGTTTATGCAGGAGCAACAGCGCCATATATTAATGGAGGTGATATTCAAAATAAAGGTATTGAAGTTGCGTTGGCCTACCGTACTAAATTTGGAAAAGACTGGAATTTTTCTGTAAACGGAAATATTTCACACAATGAAAACAAAGTTCTTAGAGTTGCCAACAGTGAAGGAATTATTCACGGAGAAACAAACTTATTGTTTCAGGGAACAGATGAGATGAACCGTGTTGAGGTTGGACAGCCAATTGGTTATTTTTACGGATTAAAAACAGCAGGAATTTTTCAAAATGCGAGTGAAGTTGCTGCCGGTGTACAACCAAATGCACAACCTGGAGATGTTCGTTTCGTTGACTTAAATAATGACGGAAAAATTGATGCAAATGATAAAACTAAAATAGGAAATCCAAATCCTGATTTTACTTATGGTTTAAACTTTGATCTTTCTTACAAAGCATTCGATATATCTGTATATACATATGGTGTAGCAGGAAGTCAAAACGTTTTTGGAGTTCATGATCCAACACGCCCTTACACAAATAATACTACCGAAGTATTAAACAGATGGACAACAGAAGGAAGCTCAAACAAAATTCCTAGAGTTACTTATGGAGCAGATACAAACGGTAATTATACAAAGTTCTCTGATTTATATGTTCAGGATGCAGACTTTTACAGAATTAAAAGTGCTACTATTGGATGTGATTTTACAAAATTAACAAACAAGCTGAGCTTCTTTAGTAAATTCAGATTGTATGTTGCTGCCAATAACCTGTTTACATTTACTAAATATAAAGGAATGGATCCTGAAATTGGATTTGGAAATAGTAACAGAGATAGTAACGGTACTTTAACACAACCATGGGCAAGAGGAATTGATGTTGGATATTATCCACAGCCCAGAACCTATATGATGGGTCTTAATGTTAACTTTTAAATTATGAAAACGATGAAAAAATATATAAAAATATTAGCCCTGTCAAGCTTATTTGTTTTAGGAGCTTGTTCAGATGATTTTCTGGATACTGAATCTTCAACAAACAAGGATGAATCTAATTTTTATAAAACACCGAATGATGCTTACGAAGGTTTAATTGCTGTTTACGATGTATTACAACGCGAAGCTTACGGAGGACCTTTATTAATTAGTGAACAAGCATCTGATGATTGTTTTGGAGGATACGGAACTGCCGATGCTCAGGCTGATATTGAATGGGATCGCTTTTTATATGTGAGTAATAAAGACATGAACTCTGATGTTTGGAAATTTGCTTACTTAGGAATTTACAGAGCTAATATTTTATTAGAAAATCTGGACAAAGTAAACTGGGGAGCTAATACAGCATTGAAAACAAGATACGAAGCAGAAGCACGTTTTTTAAGAGCGCATTTTCACTTTACAGCTGCAAAAATGTTTGGAGATATTGTTCCTCTGGATCATACAGTAACGACAAGTGAGTTTCAATTGCCAAGACAAGCGCCTGAGGTTACTTATGCTTTAATAGCAAGCGATTTAAAATTCGCTGCAGATAATTTAGGACCAGAAAACTATTCACAAGCTGGAAATGCAAATTACGGGCGTATTACAAAATGGGCTGCAGAAGCTTATTTAGCAAGAACATTTTTATTCTACACAGATTATTACGAAAAACCTGATTTAGCAGGTGTAGTTACAAAAGCACAAGCTACAACTTATATCAACGATGCAGTAAGCAATAGCGGACACGGATTGGTTGCTGATTTTGCAAATCTTTGGCTGGCTGCGTCTTTTGATAAATTTGCAGGAGAAGACAATACAGAAATGGTTTGGGCTGTTCGTTTTAACGGTTCAGGAAAAGGAGATTGGGGTTTAAATGAAGGAAACCGTTTTCAGGTAAATATTGCGCCTCGTGGCGGAAGTATAGGACCCTATGCTACTGGTTGGGGAGGTGCAACTGTAAATCCTGAATTATATAATGATTATGCGACAGGTGATACTCGTAGGGATGCTACAATTATAAGTTATAATACAGAAGAGTATAAAGGACAGCCTCTAAATTTTGATCCGCAAGCAAGAGATCAGCGTCAATATACAGGATATTCATGGAAAAAATATTGTCCAATTACTAATGAAGCAGGTACAGCAGTTGTAGAAGCAAATGGTGGTAATTTTCAAATTGATAACTATCAGGATTATGCAGTTATACGTTTTGCAGATGTGCTGCTTATGGCTGCTGAATTAAATTTAGATACAAATGCAGCTTTAGCGATTGATGATTTTAACAGAGTTCGTGACAGAGCCTTTAAAGATACAGCACACAGGGCTACTACTCTTGATAAAATTGCTATAATGGAAGAGCGTCGTTTTGAATTAGCTCTTGAAGGACAACGTTATTTTGACTTGATCAGACAAGGTATGGATGTTGCTAAAGAAGCAATTGACAATACTACCGGAACAGAGTTTAATGTAACTTTTAGAACAGAAACGTTAGGTTGGTTCCCGTTACCACAGTCTCAGATAGTCCTTTCAAACGGTACAATTAAACAAAATCCAGGTTGGAATTAATTAAAAACAAATGATTATGAAACGTATATTATATATATTAATAGCTGCAGTAACCATAGGCTCATTATTATTTTCATGCGAACCTGTTGAAGATCGCGAAAATTTTGAAGCGGTAACATTAACACCAGCTGATGTTAAATTTTCAGTAGCGCCAAATCCTGAAAACGGAAATGAGATTCTAATAAAAAATGAAGACCCTGATGTAATTGCATATTGGAGATATGTCGATGCTGCCGGCACGGAATTAGGACACTCTAATAAATCATCAGATAAAATAATTTTTCCTTTTCCTGGAACCTATACTTTTTATTTCACTGCCTTTGCAAGAGGAGGTTCTGTACAAGCAGCAACATCAAAAAGTGTCACCGTTACGACAACAGATTTGTCTTCTATAACTACAGATCCCAAATGGGCAATGTTGACTAACGGTGCTACTGGTAAAACATGGGTTCTGGATATGGCTAGTCCAATTGGATGGGGAGGCTTAGATTTTCCTGGTAAAACAGGTGACAATTGGAACTGGTATCCTGACTATGCAAGTAATACTTGGGTTATGCCAAACAAAGATTGGGGAGAAATGACTTTTAACCTGGACGCAGGATACAATGTTTCTGTAAAACAAACGGCTCAGGCTACAACAAGCCAAACGACTAAAACAGGTCTTTTCTCTTTTGATATTGCAAATAATAAAATGACATTAAGCAATGGTCCTGAATTGCTTTATGGAGGTGATTATTACCCTGATGCAAGCAGTTGGACAAGTATAAAAGTAGTTGAACTTACGGAGACTTCATTACGTTTGTCTGTACTACGTGATCAGGCTAGAAACCCTAATGATGGAAAAGCACAAATCATTTTCCACTACAAACCAAAACCGTAATTCAATTACATCAATAAACTACCGATAAGTGATCTTAAAAATTCACTTATCGGTATGTTTATATTTTTTCAATAAAATAGTTCCTGTATGAAAGACAAAAGAAAGAATTTAAGTAATAGATTGTCATTAGTAATGATAATTGGAATTATATTTTTTGGCTCTTGCAGCAAAAAACAAGATGCTTTTGTTAAACGTAAAGTTTCTTTTAATTCAGATTGGAGTTTTCATTTAAATCATAGTATAGCCGACAAAGATACTATTGGAACTTCAACCAAATGGAGAATTTTAGATGTTCCGCATGATTGGAGTATCGAAGGAAAATTTGATGAAAAAAGCCCGGCAGGATATGGAGGAGGATCACTTAACGGAGGTTTAGGCTGGTATAAAAAAACATTCAAAGTAGCTGCAGAAGACAGCACAAAAATAACTTCAATTACTTTTGATGGCGTTTACAAAAACAGCGAAGTGTGGATAAATGGCCATTATTTAGGAAAACGACCAAACGGATATATCGGTTTTCAATATGAGCTTTCACCATACCTAAATTATGGAGAAAAGACCAACGAAATAATTGTTAAGGTTGACAATTCAAAACAACCCAATTCACGCTGGTATTCTGGCTCAGGAATTTTTAGAAATGTCTGGTTAGAAACCACAGACAAATTGCACGTTGCACAATGGGGAACTTATGTGACAACGCCAAAAGTTACTGCTGAAAACGCTTCCATAAATATTGAAACTACAATTCAGAATCAATATACATCTTCAAAAAAAGCAACAGTGACTACAACTATTTTTAAAGAAGAGACAAAAGTAACGTCGGTTACTCAAAATATAGAGATTGGCGCAAATGCCAATCAAACAATCCAACAAAATGCACAAGTTGAATCACCAGTTTTATGGTCAGTTGCAATACCGGAATTATACACCGCAGTTACTGAAATTTCGGTGGATGATAAAATCGTTGATCAATACAAAACCAATTTCGGAATCAGAGATTTCAAATTTGATCTGAACAGAGGTTTTATTTTAAACGGAAAACAGGTCAAAATAAAAGGAGTCTGTATGCATCACGATTTAGGGCCATTGGGTTCTGCCATCAACACGCGCGCGATCGAACGTCAGTTAGAAATTTTAAAGGAAATGGGTGTAAACGGAATCAGAACTTCTCATAACCCGCCTGCTCCTGAACTTTTGGATCTTTGTGATAAAATGGGTTTCATTGTTATGGATGAAGCTTTTGACATGTGGAAACAAAACAAAACCAAATACGATTACGCAAATGACTGGGACAAATGGCACGAAAAAGATTTAACAGATCAATTGCGTCGTGACCGTAATCATCCAAGTATTTTTATATGGAGTATCGGAAATGAAATTCCGGAACAATGGAATGAAACTGGTGTTGAAATCGCAAAAGAGTTGGCTCGAATTGTACGTCAATATGATAAAACGCGCCCACTTACAGCAGCAATGAATCCGCCGGTAAATATGAATATTGATGAGGTAACTTTGCAGTTTGATAAAGCAAAAACCTATTTTAATGCCATAGCAAAATCTGGGGTTTTAGATCTTATTGGCTATAATTATGCACATCAGACTTATGAGCACCATCAAAAAAATTTTCCAAATACACCATTCATCGCAACCGAAACAACTTCAGGTTTGCAAACCCGTGGGTATTATGATATTGTTTCAGATACCATAAAAAAATGGCCTGTAAGATGGGACATTAAATTTACCGATGGAAATCCAGGAAACACGGTTTCGGCTTACGATCAGGTACAGACACCTTGGGGATCAACTCACGAAGCAACCTGGAAAGTCATTAAAAAACACGATTTTCTTTCGGGAATGTACATTTGGACAGGTTTTGATTATATAGGTGAACCAACTCCATACGAATGGCCATCAGTTAGCTCGTATTTCGGAATTGTAGATTTAGCCGGTTTCCCAAAAGATGTCTATTATATGTACCAAAGTGAATGGACAGACAAAACGGTTTTGCACATTTTTCCACATTGGAACTGGAAAGCAGGGCAAACGGTTGATGTTTGGAGTTATTACAATCATGCCGATGAAGTTGAACTTTTCCTTAACGGAAAATCAGTTGGAGTCCGAAGCAAAAAAGGAGATGATTTACATGTTATGTGGAGAATTCCTTTTCAGACAGGAACACTGAAAGCTATTTCACGTAAAAATGGAAAAACTGTTTTAGAAACCGAAATTAAAACAGCAGGAAATCCATCACAATTGAAATTGACAGCAGATAGAAGTACAATAAAAGCAGACGGAAATGATTTGTCTTTTGTAACAGTTGCTATTTTAGATGAGAAAGGGATCTTGGCTCCAAATGCAAATAATGAAATTAGTTTTTCTTTAAAAGGAAACGGAAAAATTGTCGGAGTGAGCAGTGGAGATCCCGTAAGTCATGAATCGTTTAAAGGTTCAAAACACACAGCGATGAGTGGTAAATGTTTAGTAATCGTTCAGTCTGGTGATAAAGCCGGGAGAATGGAATTGACCGCTAAAGCGAATGGATTAAAACAGTCAACAATTGTAATTACATCAGAATAAATATGGTACCTTCCTGAAAGGTTTACAAAATCTTTCAGGAAAAACAAGGTTTAAATAAAAATTATAAATCTAAAAGGTTTTGGAAACCTTGCAGTACAACTAACATCTAGAATTATTAACCAATGAAAAACTCACAACGAACCGCATTGCTTTCCATCTTTATGTTTGGATTTCTAGTTATGCCAAAAGCTTCGGCACAAATACAAAATGCCGATGTGCTTAATGCTCCAATAGACATCAGTAAGGATTTTGAGAATTATCTCAATACCTTTTATTTTGCCGATGAGCTAACAAAATTTGATCCCGCAACAGGAAAAGGAACTGTAAAATATTTACGTTATAATTATCAGACCCGTCAGGCTTTCAACAATATGTTGGTAAAACCAGATACGATTGCAGCGAATGAATTTCCTGCAACGGAGTATGCAGCTAAACCAGAACTGCCGTTTGAAATTCAGTTTGTTTCTGATCGTACCATTCGTATCAAAATGACTTCGGGGCCCCAATTTCATCCACAAAAAGAATCTTTGATGCTGGTAGATGGCGTGGCTCCAAATCATCCTGAATTATGGAAATCTTCTAAAATAGAAGGAGGTTATAAATTTACAAGCAAACATGGAAGAGTCGAAATACTGACTAAGCCTTGGCATGTGAAAATTTATGATGAAAACGGAAAACTACTAACAAGTACGTTACATAATTCCGACTTTAAAAACACTTATACACCAGCTTTGCCCTTTTCTTTTGTTCGAAGAAACAGCGATTATTCTCGAAGTATGGGAGCTGCTTTCAGTCTCGAACCCGATGAAAAAATATTTGGCTGTGGAGAATCTTTCACACAATTCAACAAACGCGGTCAAAAAGTAGTTTTATGGACAGATGATGCAAATGGTATTCAGAATGAGACCATGTATAAACCAATTCCATTTTACATGAGTAGTCGTGGATACGGTGTTTTTATGCATCATTCAACACCAATTACAGTTGATTTTGGAAAATATTTTGGAAGTGCAAATGAAATGTATATTGGCGATGATGAAGCCGATTTGTTTTTGTTCATCGGGGAGCCAAAAGATATTTTAGATGAATATACCAATCTAACCGGAAAAGCAGCAATGCCACCACTTTGGTCTTTCGGATTTTGGATGAGTCGTATTACCTATTTCTCTGAAAAAGAAGGTCGTGAAGTAGCTAAAAATTTACGTAAATACAAAATTCCAACAGATGTAATTCATTTTGATACCGGTTGGTTTGATGTAGATTGGAGAAATAATTATGAGTTTGCAAAAGCGCGTTTTGGTGATCCTGTAAAAATGATGGCCGATATGAAAGAAGATGGTTTTCATGTTTGTTTATGGCAATTACCTTATTTCACTCCTAAAAATACGTTGTTTAATGAAATTGTAGATAAAGGTTTAGCCGTAAAAGATCGCAAAGGGAATTTGCCTTACGAAGACGCCGTTTTGGATTTTTCAAACCCGGAAACCGTTTCTTGGTACCAAGCCAAACTAAAACATTTGTTTGATCAAGGGGTTTCTGTTTTCAAGGTTGATTTCGGTGAAGCTGCTCCAGCTGATGGAATTTATTACTCAGGAAGAACTGGTTTTTACGAGCACAATTTATATCCATTACGTTACAATAAAGCTGTTGCTGAAATTACGCAAAAAGAAAAAGGATATACTTTAATCTGGGCCAGAAGTACCTGGGCTGGTAGTCAACGCTATCCTTTACATTGGGGAGGTGATGCAGCAACTTCAAATGGAGCAATGTCTTCAGAATTGCGTGGTGGATTGTCATTAGGATTAAGCGGATTTAGTTTTTGGAGCCATGATGTTGGTGGATTTGTAACGAAATCACCTGAAAATTTATACAACAGATGGACACCATTCGGAATGTTAACGTCTCACGTAAGAAGCCACGGAGAACCACCAACAGAGCCTTGGTTATATAGCAAAGAATTTTTAGATTCATTCAGAAGAGCAGATAATATGCGTTATGAGTTAATGCCATATATCTATGCACAAGCCAAAGAAAGTTCAGAAAAAGGATTACCAATGTTACGTGCTTTATTTGTGGAATATCCACAAGATGCGGGTTCTTGGTTGGTTGATAATGAGTATTTATTTGGTTCAAGTATGTTGGTTGCTCCATTGTTTGAAGACGTAAAAAGCAGAGATGTATATCTTCCGGAAGGAACCTGGATTGATTATCAGACTAAAAAAGTATATCATGGAGGCTGGCACAAAATCGAAGCTGGCGAAATTCCAATTGTTGTTTTAGTTAGAGACGGTTCTGCAATTCCTCATATTCCATTGGCGCAATCGACGAAGGACATGGATTGGAGTAAATTGACTTTAAAAGTTTTTGCAACAGACAAAATAAATTCGGCTACAGCCAAAGTATTTTTACCAGAAGGCAAAGTATTACAAACCATTACAGTTACTAAAAACGAAAACAATTTCAAGGTAACCCCAAATACAATTGACGGAAAAACCACTTTTAAAACAGAGTGGATAAAATAGAAATAGGCTTAATCCGCTAAATCTGCGTGAAAAATCTGCGACAAATTTTAAATTAATCATTTGAAATATTTTAATCAGTTGCTAAAAAAGAGTCCCAGCAGGATGTAAATAAATTTTTGTTTGAGTTGAGTTTTTAAATTGGGTGAAATTTTCATACCACCCAATTTAATTTTAAAAAGAATAATGAAAGAAACCATGAAAAAACAACTAGTCCTTTCCGCAGTTTTGCTATCCATTACGGTTGGATACAGTCAAAAAAATAAAAATGCTTACGAAGTAAAATCGCCTAACGGCCAAAACAAAATTAATTTTGAGTTGGTGAAAAGCGAACCAAAATATGCCGTTTCTCATGGGAAAACCGAAGTGTTATCGCTTTCGGATATGGGATTTTTATTAAAGGATAATGATCTGAGTAAGAACTTCGAAATTGCAAAAGTGGAGAATTCTACTTTCGATGAAACCTGGGAACAGGTTTGGGGAGAAAAGAAAAATATTAGAAACCACTACAATCAATTGGTGGTCAAATTGCAACAAAAAGATAAGCATAAAACAAAATTAGAAATTCAATTCCGTGCCTATGATGATGGAATTGCTTTTCGTTATGTCTATCCAAAACAAGCAAAAAAAGACAGTATTTTCATTATGGATGAAAAAACAACTTTTAACTTGAAGGAAGATGGAAAAGCCTGGTGGATTCCGGCTTATCGTGAGAATCGTTACGAATATTTATATGAGAATTCTCCAGTAAGTACTTTGGATACAGTTCACACGCCTTTAACAATTGAAAGCAAAAGCGGATTAAAATTGAGTTTTCACGAAGCAAATTTGATAGATTTTGCGAGTATGACGTTAGTAAACACAACTGGAACACAGCTAAAATCTGATTTAGTGCCTTGGGCTGATGGTGTAAAAGTCCGTGTAAAAGATACGTTTACTTCTTCCTGGAGAACGATTCAAATTGGAGAAACAGCAGGAGACTTGATTGATTCGTATTTAATTTTAAATTTAAACGAACCTAACAAACTAGGAAACCCTTCTTATGTAAAACCGTATAAATATTTCGGAATCTGGTGGGGAATGCACATAGGAAAATATACTTTTTGGGAAAGCGACAAACAAGGGGCAACGACCAAAAATGCTGAAGAATATATAGATTTTACTGCCAAAGAAGGTTTTCATCATTTGTTAATTGAAGGCTGGAACAAAGGCTGGACTCCCGCTTGGTACGAAAACCACATGCATATGTTTAGTTTTACAAAAAGTGCCGATAATTTTGATTTGGAAAAAGTGGTGGAATACGGAAAGAAAAAAGACGTTGAACTTATTGGATACCACGAAACAGGCTCTAATTTGATTAATTATTTAAAACAAATCGATGAAGGTTTTGCGCTGTACAAAAAACTAGGAATTCATACCGTAAAAATTGGTCATGTAGGTTCTAAGTTAAATATGAAAGAATGGCACCACGGTCAGTTTGGTGTAAATTATTTTAGATATGTATTGAAAAAAGCAGCGGAATATGATTTGGCCGTTTTCTATCATGAACCAATAAAAGATACGGGAGAACGCAGAACCTATCCAAATATGCTGGCCAGAGAAGCGGCTCGTGGACAAGAGTATAATGCCTGGAGCGAAGGAAATCCGCCAAGTCACGTTGTTATTTTGCCTTTTACAAGAATGTTATCGGGTCCTATGGAATATACTCCCGGAGTTTTGGATGTAGAAATTAAACAAGGATATCCTGGAAAAAGAATTCACGGAACAACAGCGCAGCAATTGGCGATGTATGTAGTATTTTATTCTCCAATTCAAATGTTAGCCGATCTCCCTGAAAATTATAAAGGAGTTCCTTCCTTTCAATTCTTAAAAGAGGTTCCGACAGACTGGGCAGATACTAAAGTATTGAATGCCGAAATTGGAGAATACCTGACTACAGTTCGTAAAGACCAAAATAGTGCAGACTGGTATTTAGGTTCTATGACGAACGAAAAAGCCCGGGATTTAGAGGTTTCATTATCTTTCTTAGATGCTAATGCCACGTACGAAGCTCAAATTTATGCAGATTCAGAAGGTTCTGATGAAACTCATAATCCAACAGGAGTAACCATTTCTAAGAAAACAGTTAAAGCTTCTGATTCCCTAAAATTACATTTAGGCGGAGCAGGCGGAACTGCAATTAGATTTAAAAAATTATAAGTATAGATTTTTTTTCAAACCCGACAGGTTTTTAAAACCTCTCGGGTTTGACTAATATAACGTAACTAACTCTAAATAGAATTAAATGAAAAAAATAATAGTACCATTTGTGATTTTCATTAATCTAATCAATATTAATTTGTTTGGACAAAATTCGGATGTAGTAAAATCTTCAGAAAGAAATATAAAAGTAGATTACAATAAAACGGCAGGAAAACTGAACACCATGTTCAAAGAATGTATTGGTGCCGGAAGAGCAAATGAAGGTTTACGAGCCGATTGGCAGCAACAACTGGCTTTGGTCAAAAAAGAATGTGATTTTAAATACATCAGAATGCATGGTTTATTGTCTGATGATATGGCGGTCTACAGAGAAGATTCTAAAGGGAATCCCGAGTACAATTACCAATATATTGATGTTTTATACGATTATATTGTAAGCATCAAAATGAAACCTTTTGTCGAATTGGGATTTATGCCTTCTGCATTGGCCAGCGGACCGGAAACGATTTTTTGGTGGAAAGGAAATGTAACACCTCCTAAAGATTATAAAAAATGGGAAGATTTAATTCGAAACTTAACCAAGCATTTTACTGAACGTTACGGAGAAGAAGAAGTGAAAACATGGTACTTCGAAGTTTGGAACGAACCCAATTTAACTCCGGGTTTCTGGACGGGAACACAGGAAGAATATTTTAAGTTGTATGAATATGCAGCACGCGGAATAAAAAGTGTCAATCGTGCCTATAAAGTTGGAGGTCCGGCAACTGCAGGAGCTGGCTGGGTTCCGGAGACAATTGAATTTGCCAGTAAAAACAAAGTGCCTTTAGATTTTATATCAACACATACCTATGGTGTAAATCAGGGTTTTTTGGATGAATTTGGGACTACTGGAACTATTTTGAGTAAGGATGAAAATAGCATAAGTGGCGATGTAATTCGCTCGCGTAAACAAATTTCAGAGTCTGCTATGCCTAAGTTAGAATTGCATTATACGGAATGGAGTTCTTCTTATACACCGGCAGATCCTATTCACGACAGTTATCATTCGGCTGCTTATATTCTTCAAAAACTGAAACAAGTAGGCAATGCGGCAAACTCGATGTCGTACTGGGTTTTTACCGATATTTTCGAAGAACCCGGTCCAAGATTTACACCTTTTCACGGAGGTTTCGGTTTATTGAACACACAGGGAATCAAAAAACCGGCTTATTTCTCGTATGCTTTCCTAAACAAATTAGGAGAAACTGAACTTCAAAATAGCGACACTTCTTCCTGGGCAAGTAAAAATTCAAAAGGAGATGTTCAGCTTTTGTTCTGGGATTTCACCAATACGCATCCCGGTGATTCGGTGAACAATCAAACGTATTATATTCAGGATTTACCATCCAAACCAAAAGGAACCGTAAAAATAGAATTGTCCGGTATTCAAAAAGGGAAATATATTTTGGAAATATACAAAGTTGGGTATAAAACCAATGACGCCTACGCCGATTATCTGGCAATGGGCAAACCCAGTCAAATAACAAAGAAACAGGTTAATACCCTTAAAGAAAAGAATAACGGAGAGGTAATCGCAACCGAAAAAGTGACAATTAATACCACAGGAACTTACATCAAAGATTTCAAAATAAACGAAAACGATGTTATCCTGCTGAATCTTATCAAACAATAATTCAAAAAATAAACACCGAAAAAATTTCTAAAACAGGATTTAAGCTTTTAGTGAGGAGAATCTTAAATCTGAAAAAACAAAACTCTATGAAAAACAAAATTTTATATTTATCAGCGGCTATAGCTTTTGTAACGTTTACTTCCTGTAAAAATGAGTCGCAAACTACTAATTCGGATTCAGATCAAAAAGAATATGTAGGGAAAGAAATCGGTTCAGAATTTGATGCCGAAATTGATAAACTGGTGTCTCAAATGACACTTGAAGAGAAAATCGGAATGTTGCATGGTAACAGTATGTTTACATCCGGAGGGGTAAAACGTTTGGGGATTCCGGAACTAAAAATGGCCGATGGACCATTAGGAGTTCGTGAAGAAATTTCCCGTGATAACTGGGCTCCGGCTGGCCTGACAGATGATTTCGCTACCTATTATCCGGCAGCGGGGGCTTTGGCAGCGACTTTTAATCAGGAAATGGCCTATACTTTTGGAAACAGTGTGGGACAGGAATTGCGTGCCAGAGACAAAGACATGCTGCTTTCTCCGGCAATTAATATTGTCAGAACACCACTTGGAGGAAGAACCTACGAATACATGACCGAAGACCCTTTCTTAAACAAAAAAATGGCCGTGCCCATGGTTGTGGGTTTACAGGATAACGACGTTATGGCTTGTGTAAAACATTTTGCAGCAAACAATCAGGAAACCAATCGTGATTTTGTAGATGTGCAAATTGATGAGCGTACGTTGCGTGAAATTTATCTTCCTGCTTTTGAAGCCTCTGTGAAAGAAGGGAAAGCTTATAGTATTATGGGCGCTTATAACAAATTTAGAGGTGAATATTTATGCGAGAATGATTATATGCTCAATAAAATTCTTCGTGACGAATGGGGATTCAAGGGAGTTGTAGTTTCAGACTGGGCAGCGGTGCATTCCACAGTAAAATCTTTAAAAAGCGGGTTGGATATTGAGATGGGAACACCAAAACCATTCAATGAATTTTTCCTTGCCGACAAATTAATAGCAGCAGCTAAAAACAAAGAAATCTCAGAAGCAGAAATTGACATCCATGTAAAAAGAATTTTGCGCACTTTATTTCAGGTAAAAGCTATGGGAGGAAAAGAACGTGTAAAGGGAAGCATTGCTACTGAAGCACATTATCAGGATGCCTATAAAATTGCAGCAGAAGCAATAGTTTTATTAAAAAACGAAAACAATGCATTGCCTTTACAATTAGAGGGGGTTAAATCTATTGCCGTAATTGGAAACAATGCGACGAAGAAAAATGCTTTAGGCGGATTTGGTGCTGGTGTAAAAACAAAAAGAGAAGTAACACCGCTCGATGGTTTAAAAAACAGATTGCCTAAATCAATTCAAATTAATTATGCTGAAGGATATTTAGAGCGTTACGAAGAAAAAAACAAAGGAAATTTAGGAAATATTACTTCTTCGGGCCCTGTAACTATCGATAAGTTAGAACCCGCTAAAGTACAAGAAGCAATTGAAGCAGCTAAAAATTCAGATATAGCCATCGTTTTTGCAGGTTCAAACCGTGATTACGAAACCGAAGCTTCCGACCGAAGCGATTTACATCTGCCATTCGGACAAGAAGAATTAATCAAAAAAATTGTAGACGTTAACCCAAGAACAATTGTGGTAATTGTGGCAGGAGCTCCTTTTGGTATTGATGCGGTAAGCAAAAAGACAAATGCTTTGGTTTGGACCTGGTTTAATGGTTCTGAAGGAGGAAATGCTTTGGCAGATGTATTGTTAGGAAAAGTAAATCCGTCAGGAAAATTACCTTGGACAATGCCAAAAAAATTGATGGATTCTCCTGCACATGCAACCAACAGCTTCCCTGGTGACAAAGCCGTAAATTATGCTGAAGGAATTTTAGTAGGATACCGTTGGTTTGATACTAAGAATATAGCTCCTTTATATCCTTTTGGATTCGGATTATCGTATACTACTTTTGCAATTGAAAATGTTAAAGCTGATAAAACAGAATATGCTTTAAACGAAACTATTTCAGTTTCAGTTGACGTAAAAAACACAGGAAAAGCCGATGGAAAAGAAGTTGTTCAGTTGTATACTTCCAAATCAGATTCTAAAGTATCGCGTGCTGCAAAAGAATTAAAAGGCTTCAAAAAAGTATTGGTTAAATCAGGAAATTCAAATACAGTAACGATTAAAGTTCCGGTTAAAGAATTAGCGTATTATGATGTTACTACTAAAAAATGGATAGTTGAACCAGGAAAATATACCTTGAAAATCGGTACTTCTTCAAGAGATATCAAAAAAGAAGTGGTGGTAACGATCAAATAAATTACCCATTTAAAACCACCTCAAAAACCACTTTATTAACTATAACAACCAAATGAAAATGAAACAGCTAATAAAAACATCCCTATTAAGCACCATTTTGTGTTTATCGTGTATAAGTATCTGGGCCTGCAGTTCAGATAAAGAAGAGGAAAAACAAGAACAAAATGTTGCTGAAGGCTTGTATCCAAGTTATAACACAAATCCCCTTCCTGCTGATGCAACCGGAATGACAAATACGGCGGTTCAATTAGCTGCAAAAATAAAACTAGGCTGGAATATCGGAAACACTTTAGAAGCAACAGGCGGCGAAACTGCTTGGGGAAATCCTAAAGTGACTAAAGCATTGATTGATGCCGTTAAGGCAAATGGATTTAATGCGATTAGAATTCCGTGTTCCTGGAACCAGTATTTGGAAAATACTACAACAGCAAAAATAAAAACAGAGTGGCTGAACCGCGTAAAAGAAGTTGTGCAGTATTGTGTTGACAATGATATGTATGTAGTCGTAAATATCCATTGGGATGGCGGCTGGCTCGAAAATAATATTACCGAAGCCAAAAAAGCAGAAAATAATGCCAAACAAAAAGCTTTTTGGGAACAAATCGCAACACATTTACGAGGCTTTGACCAGCATTTGCTGTTTGCAGGAGCTAACGAACCTGCAGTGGAAAATGCAGCTCAAATGGCTGTTTTGAATTCGTATCACCAGACCTTTATTGATGCCGTGCGTTCTACGGGAGGTAAAAATGCCTATCGTACTTTGGTAGTTCAGGGGCCAACTACCGATATTGCAAAAACAAATGAATTCATGACAAAATTGCCAACTGATACAGCTGCAAATCGTATGATGGTTGAAGTGCATTATTACGCACCATGGAATTTTGCCGGTTTGACAAAAGATGAGTCCTGGGGAACAATGTTCTATTATTGGGGTACTGGTTTTCACTCTGCAACAGATACAGAAAGAAACGCAACGTATGGAGAAGAAGCAGAGTTAGAAAAGAACTTCAAACTAATGAAAACCCAATTTGCTGATAAAGGAATTCCGGTTCTTTTAGGAGAATTTGGTGCCATCAGAAGAACAACTTTAACCGGAACCGACTTAACTTTGCATTTGGCTTCAAGAGCCTATTATCTAAAAACAGTTGTAAAAACAGCAAAAGCAAATGGTCTTTTGCCTTTTTATTGGGATGAAGGAAGTCTTGGAAATAATGGTTTTGGAATTTTCAAAAGAAGCGATAATACCGTTTTTGATACTCAGGTTTTAAATGCTTTAAAAGAAGGACTGGAACAGTAAAACTCTTCTAAACTATATAAGTGATATAAGATAATTTAAGTTTGTTGTTGGTTATGGACTCATGTTTACTTATATCGCTTATGCGGTTTATTAATTTAAATAAACAAAAAATGAAGAAATTTCAATTATTTATCTTGTTGATTTACAGTATATTTACCCATGCTAATATCAGAATGCCTTTGATTTTTTCTGACGGAATGGTATTGCAGCGTAACAAAACAATTCCGGTTTGGGGCTGGGCAGATGCCAATGAAAAAGTAGCAGTACATTTTAACAGACAAATTGTAAAAACACAAGCTGATAAAAATGGAAAATGGACTCTAAATTTAAAGGCTGAAAATGCCGGAGGACCTTTTGAATTGATAATTATCGGAAAAAATAAAATAACGATCAAAAATATTCTGGTTGGTGAAGTCTGGATTTGCAGTGGACAATCTAACATGGAATTTCAGGTTTCAAAAACGATGAATGCCGAAAAAGAAATCGCCGATTCTAATTATCCTATGATTCGTCATTTTGGCATCGCACAGGATCTAAGCGGAACTCCAAAAGAGGATCTAAAAGCAGGAAAATGGGAAGTTTCAAACAAAGAAACCGTTGGTAATTTTACTGCAGTGGGCTTTTATTTTGCCAAAAAATTATATGCCGAATTAAAAATCCCAATCGGAATTATCAACACCTCTTGGGGCGGAACTAATGTGGAAACCTGGACCAGCCGTGAAGCATTCGAAAAAAGTGATGAATTTAAATCCATGATTGCAGATGTTCCAACCGTAGATATGGATTTCATTTTCGAAAGTTATAAAAAATCAGTTTTAGGAAATCTCAAAAAAGTTCAGGGTTTCGAAGTAACGATGGACAATGAAAAACAATTTAAAGAATTCAGTTTTGATGATAAAAACTGGCCTCAAATAAAAGTCCCTTCACTTTGGGAAAACCAGCAAATAGGCAATATTGATGGTATTGTCTGGATGCGAAAAACGATTGTGCTGACAGCCGAACAAGCCAAAAAAGAAGCTGTTTTGCATTTATCAAAAGTAGACGATGAAGACCAAACTTTTGTAAACGGAGTTGAAGTCGGCACTAATAACATTTGGGAAAAACTAAGGATTTATAAAATCCCTGCCGGAGTTTTAAAAGAAGGAAATAACGTAATCGCAGTACGAATTACAGATTACAGTGGCGGTGGCGGAATTTACGGTGAAGCATCTGATTTAAAAATTCAGTTCAAAGACAACGCGATTCAGCTCGAAGGATTGTGGAAATTCAACGTCGTACAGGTTAAAATGTCGGTTTCACCCAATAGTTATCCCTCATTATTGTACAACGCAATGGTAAATCCGCTGGTTCCGTTTGCCATTCAGGGCGTTTTATGGTATCAGGGCGAAGCTAATGTTTGGAGAGCTAAACAATACAAAAAAGCATTTCCGTTAATGATTACCGATTGGAGAACGAAATTTAAACAGGGCAATTTTCCTTTCTATTTTGTACAGCTGTCCACTTTTGATGAATTTAAAGGTAACAGCAAAATCGGAAGCCGATGGGCAGAACTTCGCGAAGCACAATCCGAAACACTGAAGTTAAAAAATACCGGAATGGCCGTAACCACCGATATTGGCAACGCAAAAGACATTCATCCTACAAACAAACAAGATGTTGGACTGCGTTTGGCAGCTATTGCCTTGAACAATATTTACGGCAAAAAGCAAATTTACAGCGGGCCAACCTTTAGATCGCAGGAAATAAAAGGAAACCAAATTATTCTGACTTTCGATACTATCGGCTCAGGACTTTCAACTCTGGATAATTCAGAAAATGTAACAGGTTTCGAAATCGCGGGTGTTGACAAAGTTTTTCATTCCGCGAAAGCGATAATTAAAGACAACAAAATAATAGTATCAAGCGAAAATGTTCCAAATCCAGTAGCCGTTCATTACGGTTGGGCAGACGACGATACCGAAATCAATCTTTTCAATAAAGAAAAATTCCCCGCATCGCCTTTCAGAACCGATGATTGGGAAATGATAACGGCTAACGAAAAATACCAGGTTAGTAAATAATTATGGCGTGACCACATTTACAAAAGGCGCTACATAACAAACCGCTTATACGCACCTTTCGCAAATGTGGTCGGGCTATCCGCACTACTTCGCTAGTTTGCTACTATCCCTCACGCAAAATCGTTACACGAGAAATTTAATTTTCTTGAATAACAATTGATTTTTAAACTTGGGATAAAAAAACTGGAGGGTTTTTTCCTGAAACTTTATAAAAACAGCCTAATATTGTCATTAGGTCCAGAAGCTTCAGGACAGATTTAAAAATTTAAAAGCAATAGATATGAATTCAAAATTCTTAAAAAGCGTGTCTCTGGTTTTGGTGTTCTCTTTTATTCACATCAAAGGAAATGCCCAATCCAGTCATATTTTATCGTACAATCAACCGGCCGAATTTTTTGAGGAAAGTCTGGTTTTAGGAAACGGAAAATTAGGCGCGACTGTTTTTGGAGGAGTGGATGTGGATAAGGTTTATTTAAACGATGCTACGCTTTGGTCAGGTGAGCCTGTAAATGCTAATATGAATCCTGACGCATATAAAAATGTACCGGCTATTAGAGCAGCATTGAAAAACGAAGACTATAAGTTGGCAGATGAATTAAATAAAAAATTGCAGGGATATTACTCAGAATCTTTTTCGCCACTTGGAACGTTACACATTTCGCATTTTAAAAAGGATACTAAAGCCACTAATTATTATAGAGAATTAGATATAAATAATGCTGTTTCTAAAATAAATTATGAAATCGAGGGTGTGAAATATACCCGCGAATATTTTGTTTCAGCTCCTGATCAAATCATGGCTATCAAGATTACATCTAGTAAAAAGAGTAACTTGAATTTTTTAATTGACTTTGAAAGTTTATTGAAATTTAAAACAGATGTTAGTACAAAAGAATTAAAAATTAATGGCTATGCGCCGTATCATGCAGAGCCAAGTTATGTTAAAAGTGATAATCCAATTCTTTTTGATGAAAATAGAGGGACTCGTTTTACAAGTTTAGTTCAAATTAAAAATACGGATGGGACAATTATTACTGCGGATAATAAAATTGGAGTAAAAAATGCAACTGAAGCATTGATTTTTGTTTCTATAGCTACCAGTTTTAATGGTTTTGATAAAAATCCAAGTACAGAAGGATTAGACGATAAGGCAATTGCTGCAGAAAATATGGAAAAAGCTATTTCTAAATCGTATAAGACATTAAAAGAAGCTCATATTTTAGATTACCAAAAATTATTTCAGCGAGTGAGTTTAAACCTTGGAAAGACTACTGCTACTAATTTGCCTACAGACGAACGTTTATTGCGTTATTCAGAGGGTAAAGAAGACAAAAATTTAGAGATTTTGTATTTTCAATATGGTCGATATTTATTGATAAGCAGCTCGAGGACACAAGGTGTTCCTGCTAATTTGCAAGGTATTTGGAATCCTTATATGCGTCCGCCCTGGAGTAGTAATTATACAGTAAATATTAATGTTGAAGAAAATTACTGGTTAGCAGAAAATACGAATTTGTCTGAACTACACCAGCCACTTTTAAGTTATATAAAGAATGTTGCCCAAACAGGCAAAGTTACGGCTAAAACTTTTTATGGCGTAGACGGATGGGCTGTAGCTCAAAATTCGGATATCTGGGCTATGAGTAATCCTGTTGGAAATTTTGGTGGAGGAGATCCCAATTGGGCTTGTTGGAATATGGGAGGCGCTTGGTTGAGTACTCATATTTGGGAACATTATTTATTCTCTCAGGATTTAAATTATCTTAAAAATGAAGGTTATGATTTGATGCGTGGAGCAGCACAATTTTGTTTAGAATGGTTAGTTGAAGATAAAAATGGTTATCTAATTACGTCTCCATCTACTTCCCCCGAAAACTTATATATTACACCTAATGGTTATACTGGTGCAACTATGTATGGTGGTGCTGCTGATTTGGCCATGATTAGACAGTGTTTTTCTAATACCATCGAAGCTTCTAAAGTTTTAAAAACAGATGATGAATTTAGAACAAAACTTGAAACGGCACTTTCAAAATTATATCCTTATCAAATTGGTAAAGCCGGGAATTTACAAGAATGGTATTTTGACTGGAAAGATCAAGATCCTAAACACCGTCATCAATCTCATTTGTTTGGATTGTTTCCTGGAAATCATATTTCACCTTTAGCAACACCTGAGTTAGCAAATGCGGCACGAACAACTTTAGAGATAAAAGGAGATGAAACTACAGGTTGGTCTAAAGGGTGGCGTATAAATCTTTGGGCTAGACTTTTGGATGGTAACAGAGCCTATAAAATGTATCGCGAATTACTTCGTTATGTTGATCCTGACGGAAAAAAAACGGAAAAACCAAGAAGAGGTGGAGGAACATATCCTAATTTATTCGATGCACATCCGCCGTTTCAAATTGACGGGAATTTTGGCGGAGCATCGGCTGTTGCCGAAATGCTGGTGCAGTCAGACGAAAACCAAATCATGTTATTGCCAGCATTGCCAGATGCTTGGGAAACAGGTTCGGTAAAAGGAATTTGTGCAAGAGGTGGTTTCGAAATTGCAATGGAATGGAAGAATAAGAAGGTAACGGTTTTAAATATTTCTTCTAAAAATGGAGGGAAAACAACCTTAATTAGTGGTGACAAAAAACAAATTATCGATTTAAAAAAAGGCCAGAGCTTTAAAATAAACTGGTAAATACTTTTGAAAACTAATATAGTTCAGCCTGACAGAAACAAACCCGAAATTTTTTTTAAAATCTTTCGGGTTTACTTTTAAATTTGATGTAAAACAACTCATTTACATTATAATAAGTTCTTAAAATTTTGTAGCAACCTAATTTTAGCTAACTTTGATAAATAATATTTTATAATTATGGCTTACAATCCAACAACAGTAGCTAATTATTTCATAGATAAATATTCCAAAACCGGGGATCTGACTCCAATGAAAATTATCAAGCTGACTTATATTGCTTATGGCTGGTATTTGGCCCTGACAAACAAAAAAGACAGGCTGATTGATGAAAATCCGATTGCCTGGGATTTTGGCCCTGTTTTTCCTTCGTTATATTACAGTATAAAGCAATACAAGAAAGAAAAAATTACGGAGAAAATTCCAAATGCAACTAAAAACGAAAAAATCACAGGTGAAGATGAAAAGTTTTTAGATAAAATATGGGAAGTTTATGGAAGATTTGACGGTATATATTTAAGTGCTTTAACACATATTGAAGGAACACCGTGGCAAAAAGTATATCGTAAGGATTCTAACGCCATGATTTCGGATGAAGATATTTTTGAGCATTACAATAATTTGAAACCAATTTCTACTTAAATGTCGTTACTCAATTTAAGCAATATTTCTATTGAAAACAGCGCAGCAATAAGACCTGTAGATATTGATAATGCCCGTATTCAAAATCAAATCCTTGAAGACAGGCTGGGAAATGCAAAAGTAGGCAGGTTTTTAGAAGACACAAAACTTCGAAGATATCTCACGTATATTTTCTCTTTTATTATTTTTCTTTGGCTGGCAGCTGTCGTGTCAATTTTATATTTCAATGACAATTTGTTGCATTTAAATCTTTCAGAGAATGTACTGATTACCTTACTAACCACTTCATCTGTAAATGTAATTGGAATGATGCTGATTATTTTGAAAAATTTATTTCCGCAACAAATCAATCAGGAAGATTAAACAGTAAGAATTAATAGAAGATGTCAGGCTAGCGGAGTCGAAGCCCTTTTCCAATTAAAGCCTTTCAACTAAGTTTATCCTGAGCAAAATGGGACTATTCTTTTTCTGCAGACTCTTCTTGATTTGCCTTTTTTAGACTTTCATATCCTTTTTCAATTGAAGGGTACACAACGGCAGCTACTGTTTTAATTGGGTTATAAAAAATAGATTTATCTAAGGTTTCTTTTTTTGCAAAAGTGTTGTCAAAGTTGATTTTTTCAAAAAGAGCAATAAAAATACTCACAATCAAAATAGTTTTTAAAACCCTGAAAAAACCGCCTCCTAGTTTATTCAGCCAGCCCAAGAAAGCAAAATCAGCTATACCTGTTAAGATTTTGGCCAATAAATAAACGCCAATTACAACAAGAATAAAAGTTAGTATAAAAGCCGTAATTTGAATCGTGTTTGGATTCCAGGAAACATACTTTATAATGATGTTTTTTGCGAAAGAAGATAATTTAATGGCTAAATAAATTCCCAGAAGTAAGGAAACAAAGGAAGCAACTTCAATAAAAAGACCATTTTTAATTCCTTTATACAGGCTAAAAGCCAAAAGCGCTCCTAAAATCATATCGAAAAAACTCATATTTTATGCTGTTTTATTGAGGCGCAAATATAAAAGAATTATTAGGGATATGTTCTCAAATTTCAAGTACGTATCTTTGTAAGCTAAATTTTATGGTTTTTGAATTTATAATTCACAACTCATATTCACAATTATAAAAATGTCCAGAGATACACAACTAAAAGAGCGCTGGGAAAAGCTCGTCGATATATTGTCCAATCAGTTTTCACAGGGAGAAGATTTAGATTTAGATGCCATTATTTACCTTATTGGAGTTCAGGAACTTGGGAAACTACACCGCGAATTCAAAAAAGACGAAAAATTGAATTTGATGCACATTGCCATTTGCCGATTGTTAGAACCTTACGGGTTTTATGAATTCGAATATTTTGATGACGAAGGCTGGCCGCATTATAAAGTAAAAGAAGAATTGCCTCCGCTAAAAGCAGGCGAACAATCTGTTTTGATGAAAGAAGCGATTGTGAATTATTTTTTAGAAAGAGAACTTATTGAGTAATTTTTTATTCTCAGTCTCAGTTTTCGATCTCAATTGAACTGAAAACTGAGACTGGGACTGTATAGTTTAAACTAAAAACACTAAATTTGTATTCTCAATTGTAGAAGGAAAATGATAGACAAGATAAAACAGCATATAGAGGAAGCTAAGGCCTTTAATGATAAAAATAAAGAATCTTTAGAGCAATTCCGTATTAAATATTTAGGAAGCAAAGGGTTGTTAAAAGAACTTTTTACAGAGTTTAAAAATATTCCAAACGATCAGAAAAAAGACTTTGGACAAGTAATCAATACTTTAAAAGCTGTTGCTGAAGAAAAAGTAAGAGTTATTCAGGAAGAACTTGAAAGTAAAGAAGAAGTAAAAGGGGTTTTTGGTGATTTATCAAGATCTTCAGAGCCTGTAATTATTGGTTCACGTCATCCTATTTCGATTGTTAAAAATCAGATTATAGATATTTTCGCCAATATTGGTTTCAACGTTTCCGAGGGTCCGGAAATAGAAGACGACTGGCATAACTTTACGGCATTGAACCTGCCGGAATATCATCCGGCTCGTGATATGCAGGATACTTTTTTCATTCAGACAAATCCTGATGTGCTGTTGCGTACGCATACATCGTCTGTTCAGGTTCGTTATATGGAAAACCACAAACCGCCAATTCGTACTATTTCTCCGGGACGTGTATTTCGTAACGAAGCGATTTCGTCACGTTCACACTGTATCTTCCATCAGGTAGAAGGTTTGTATATTGACAAAGATGTATCGTTTGCAGATTTGAAACAGACATTACTTTATTTTACTAAAGAAATGTTCGGAAAATCAAAGATTCGTTTACGTCCGTCCTACTTTCCGTTTACAGAACCAAGTGCCGAAATTGATATTTATTGGGGTTTAAAAACCGAAACCGATTACCGTATCACTAAAGGAACCGGCTGGTTAGAAATTGGAGGCTGTGGAATGGTAGACCCGAATGTTCTTAAAAACTGCGACATCAACCCGGATGAATTCAACGGTTTTGCTTTCGGAATGGGAGTAGAGCGTATTGCGATGCTTTTATACCAAATTGGCGATATCCGTATGTTTTACGAAAATGATGTTCGTTTCTTAGAGCAATTCAAAGCAAATATTTAAAATTAAGTTATAAGTGAAAAGTGATTAGTTAGAAGTCCTGCTTCCTAATCACTTTTTACATTTTACAGTTCACGAAAAAATGAAAAAAGATATAACAATCCCCGAAGTAGAAAACGTATTCTTAGCCGCTGTTCAGGAATGGAGCGACGATTTTATGGAAAAAGTATGGTATGCTTATCTGGTAAACGACAGTGATTTTAATTTAGACAGTGTGATGGTGGTTTCAAAAGCATTTGGAACAATTGATGGTGAAATGAAAAAAACATCTATTTTACGTCATGCTTTTGTTGAGGTTCCGGCGGTATCTGTAGTGAAAATCGAAATGATCGAAAAGAGTCTTCTTATTTTGAACAATGAATTTATGGTCACTTTCTTTATTGGAAACACTTTATACGATAAGAAGTTTATTTTTAAATCAAACTTAATCAACGAAAATAACACTGAAGAAGTGCCGATTTTGTTTGTTGAAGGTGTTATGGTGAAATAGATTTTAAAAAAAAACTCATTGATTTTAATTGCAAGATTCATGAGTTCGAGTGTTTTTTGAGTAGAGAAACGAATAAAAATATATTTTCAAAAGCAGTCATAGATCAAAAATCACTCGAAGTGACGTTAGAGATGTTAGTTTCAAAACCTATAAACCTTCTTAGGCGTCACACAATAATCCAGTTTTACATCTGATTCGAAAACATCATCAATCTGATTTACAGCTTCAAAAAACGAAAGCCCAATTTTGATGGTTTCAGGTTTACATTCGGCTAAAAATGTATCATAAAAGCCTTTTCCGTAGCCAATACGATTTCCAAAAATATCAAAAGCCAAAAGCGGAACAAAAACGACCTCAATAGTTTGAGAAGGAACCACCAGACCATTTACAGGTTCGGGAATGTTGTATTCGTTTTTCTTTATTTTGGTATTATCCGTCAATAAAAAATGAGTCATGATTCTGGTTTCAAAATCACTTTTAGAAACCACAATTTCTTTGTCTTTTCCTGAAAGCAGGTGTAGAACAAATTCTGTGTCAACTTCTTTTAATTCTACAATAGGAAGAAAAACATGATAATACGTTTTATCCCAAATAGGCAATTGGATTAATTGATTGGTTATTTCCAGACTTTTTTCTTCAATATCTTGTTGAGAAAGCTCTTTTCGGAGATTTTTATAAAGCAATCTTAATTCTTTCTTGTTCGTCGGCATTTTCGTCAATATTTTTAGAGATATGGTAAATAGCATCGCCCTGATAAACGATAGGTGAATGATTGGCGTTGATGATAAAGCCATCATGCGGTGCTTTTACTTTTTGCTCAAATTTACCAAAAGGGTCTGTAATGATGGCTAAAATGGTCCCTTTTGTGACAAATCTGCTGATCATATTATAATCGTGCAATAATCCGGATTGTTTTGCCCGTAACCAAACGGAGTTTTTAATATAGATAGAAGGAAAATCGGCTTTTTCGACAACATGTTTCGGATCAAGCATATTGAGATAATCGAGTAAACGCTTAACTCCTTTTATGCCTTCATTAGCAACCGGATCATTAATATCCAATGATTTACCGCCTTCAAAAAGCAGCATTTTAACATTGGCTTTTTCAGAAGTGTTTCTAAAAGAACCATTGATGTTTTTAGAATACAATGTAAAGGGAGCGCTGAACACATCTGCCAAAAGCTTTAATTTTGGATTATTATGTGTAATTCGAATTTGTGGAGCGTTAAAACGGCTTGCACCTCCTGCATGAAAATCTACGGCATAATCAATAATTGGCAGTATCTGATTGGTAATGTGAAAAGCAAAACGACTGGCAAGTGACCCTTTTTTGCTTCCCGGAAATACACGGTTCAAATCACGACCGTCAGGGAATTCCCTTGATTTGTTGACAAAACCGTAAATGTTGATAATAGGGATACAAATAATAGTACCTCTTGTTGGACGATTTATTTTTTTGCTGATGATTTGCCGTACAATTTCAACACCGTTTATTTCATCACCATGAATTCCGGCAGAGAATAAAACTACCGGACCATCGATTTTAGAACGGCGAACAATAATCGGAATATTTAGTTTGGTTGTAGTATGCAATCGGGCAATTTCTACATTTATCGTTTTGTTTTCTCCGGGCAAAATCGATTCGCCAAAAAGAACTATTGGGGCATTGTTTTTCATGTCGAATTTTAAAGAGGCTCTAAATATAGAAATTATTCTTTTGATTTTGTAAATTTGAAAATATTTCAGTGTTAAGCTTTCCAATGCAATCGGAATGATTTTTGACAAGATTTTATCCTATCTCCAGAAACAAATACAATGCAAATGCCATCTTTAGAACTTCAAATTCAAACCCTGCCGGACAATCCCGGAGTATATCAGTATTACGATAAAGACGGAAAGATATTGTATGTTGGAAAAGCAAAAAATTTAAAAAAAAGAGTTTCTTCCTATTTCAATAAAATTCACGATACAAGGAAAACAAATGTATTGGTTAGGAAAATAGTAACTATTAAACATATTGTCGTTCCTACTGAAACTGATGCGCTTTTATTAGAAAATAACCTGATCAAAACCTTGCAGCCTCGCTATAATGTGCTCCTTCGTGATGACAAAAGTTACCCTTGGATCTGCATTAAAAAAGAGCCTTTTTCGAAAATATTTTTAACCCGAAGAATGATCAAGGACGGGTCTGAGTATTTTGGTCCCTATACGAATTTCAAAATGGTATATACTATTCTGGATTTAATTAAGGAACTGTATCCGTTAAGAACTTGTAATTATGATTTAAGTGTGTCAAACATCAATTCCGGTAAATTTAAAGTATGCCTGGAATATCATATCGGCAATTGCAAAGGTCCTTGCGAAGGATTGGAATCATTAGAAGATTATCAAAGACAGGTAGATGCAATCCGCGAAATTCTCAAAGGAAATTTCAAGGAAAGCATGAAAGACTTCAAGCGTTTGATGAATCAGTATGCACAGAATTTACAATTTGAAGAGGCACAGAAAATTAAGGAAAAAATAGAAATCCTCGAAAATTATCAATCGAGATCAACAATTGTAAATCCAAAAATTACCAATATTGATGTTTTTTCGATTGTATCTGATGAAAGTGCGGCTTATGTGAACTTTTTACAAATTTCTCATGGCTCGATTATTCGTTCGCATACCATGGAAATCAAGAAAAAACTGGACGAAACTGATGAAGAATTACTGGAACTGGCGATAATTGAGCTTCGGGAACGTTTTCAATTATTATCAAAAGAAGTAATTGTTCCGTTTGATGTTGATTTGGGTGAAAAGATAAAAGTTACTGTTCCGCAGCTGGGTGATAAAAAGCAAATTCTGGATTTATCTATCAGAAATGCCAAATTTTATCGAATCGAACAATTGAAACAATTGCAAATTGTAGATCCTGACCGACACGTCAATCGCATCATGGCGCAAATGCAAAAAGACCTTCGTTTGCCAAATGAACCGCGTCATATCGAATGTTTTGACAATTCCAATATTCAGGGAACAAATCCGGTAGCAGCCTGCGTTGTTTTTAAAGATGGAAAACCAAGTAAGAAAGATTACCGTCATTTTAACGTAAAAACGGTTGTTGGACCAGACGATTTTGCTTCGATGACCGAAATTGTGTACCGTCGTTACAAAAGATTATTGGATGAAAACGAACCGCTTCCGCAACTGATTATCATTGACGGAGGAAAAGGACAATTATCTGCTGCCCTAAAAAGTATTGATGAATTAGGGCTTCGTGGGAAAATTGCCATCATCGGAATTGCAAAACGCCTCGAAGAGCTTTTTTACCCCGGCGATTCGATTCCGCTGTATCTGGATAAAAAATCCGAAACACTAAAGGTTATTCAGCAATTGCGTAACGAAGCACACCGATTTGGAATTACTTTTCATCGAGACAAACGCAGCAAAGCGGCACTTAATTCGTCTGTAGAAAGTATTCCGGGTATTGGCGAAAAAACAATGCTTACGTTAATACAACATTTTAAGAGTGTTAAAAGATTGAAATTGGCCACAGAAAAAGAGATTTCTGATGTAATAGGAGTATCAAAAGCCAAAAAAATTGTCGACTTTTACAAAACCAATTAGTACCTTTTCTATGCGCCTTATCCAGCTGTTCATTTCAAATACTCGGTCAAAAAACTTTTTTTCTACTGCAAATAAAGGAGCTTCTGAAGTCGCTCTTTTTTTACAGGAAAAAATAGCTTTTCGACTCTCGCAGTTTTACATTTCCATCTGGGGCGTGCAGACGGTTCTTTTTATACTTTTATTGCTGAGCCAGGAAAATTCTTTTTCGCAAGAAAAAAAAACGGATAGCGTAAAAAGACCAAAAATAGGACTGGTCTTAAGTGGGGGTGGGGCAAAAGGGTTTGCGCATATTGGAGTTCTTAAAGTCCTGGAAGAAGCCGGAATAAAAATTGATTATATAGGTGGAACAAGTATGGGAGCCATAATTGGAGGACTTTATGCAACAGGGTATAATGCGGCACAAATTGATTCTATTTTCAAACAAACCAATTTTGACGAACTAATCAATGATTATATTCCAAGAGGTTCCAAAAATTTCTATGGTAAACGAAATGACGAATTATATGCGATTGTATTACCTTTTAGTAATTTAAGAGTCGGAATTCCGGAAGCCCTTTCAAAAGGAATGTATAATTATAACTTATTAAGCAGTCTGACCAGAAACGTACGCCATGTTCGTGATTTTAATAAACTGCCAATTCCTTTTTTATGTATTGGAACAGATATAGAAACAGGTCAGGAAGTGTTGCTTAACAAAGGTAATTTGGCTCAGGCCATGGTTGCAAGTGCTGCTTTTCCGTCCTTATTTTCACCTGTTGAAATTGATGGAAGATTATTGGTTGATGGTGGAGTTGTTAATAATTATCCGATTAAAGAAGTTCGTAATTTAGGTGCCGATATTATAATAGGTGTCGATGTGCAGGATGATTTACTGACCAGAAAAAGTCTGAAAAATGCTACCAGAATTTTGGTTCAGATTACGAATCTTCAGTCTATTGATAAAATGAAGCAAAAAATTGCAGATACCGATATTTATATAAAACCCGATATTCGTGATTATGGCGTTATCTCATTTGATAAAGGCGGTGAAATAATCCGTAGAGGAGAAGATGCCACTTTTGAGGTTTATGAAAAAATCAAATCTTTGGCAGATGATCATAATTTTTATAAAAAACCTAAATTAAAAATAGCTTCAGATACACTTGAAATAAAGAAAATAAACAACACCAAACTGGATAATTACACGAAAGAATACATAACAAGTAAACTTCGTTTTAAATCTGGAAGTACAATTTGCTACGAAGACCTCCAAAAGGGAATAAATAATATAGATGCCACGCAAAATTTTAGTGCTATATCCTATTCGCTTGAATCAAATGAAGGTAAAGATGATTTAAATCTTATTCTGAAAGAAAATCCAACACAAACGTATTTAAAGCTTGGCCTGCATTATGACGGACTTTATAAAAGTGGTGTTTTGTTAAACTTAACGCACAAAAAGACATTTCTAAAAAATGACAACACATCTCTTGATATTGTTTTGGGTGATAATTTCAGGTATGATTTTAATTATTATGTAGAAAATGGTTTTAATATCAGTTTCGGTTTTAACTCAAAACTGAATCAGTTTAACCGAAATGTAACAGAGAGTATCAATAGTTTGTCTACTGATAATCCCAATATTAATTTGATTAATGTCGATTTTTTAGATATAACAAATCAGGCTTATTTTCAAACTATTTTTGTACAGAAGTTTCTCATGGGGGGTGGACTGGAATATAAATTTCTAAAAATAAAATCTCCTACAATCGGAAATATAGATCCTAAAATTGATGAAAGTACTTATTTTAGTGTGTTCGGATATTTAAAATATGATTCTTTTGATAACAAGAGCTTTCCAAAATCAGGCTGGTATTTCTCAGGAGATATTCAGAGTTACCTGGCTTCATCAGATTACACTGGTCAGTTTAATCCTTTTTCTACTGCAAAAGCTGGGATTGGAATTGCCAGAACTGTTTTTAATAAGGCAACAATAAAATTTCAGTCTGATGCAGGATTAGCTTTTGGTAATGACAGCGTGCCCTTTTTTGATTACATCCTGGGAGGATACGGTTATTATAAAGTTAATAACTTTAATTATTTTTATGGATATGATTTTCTGAGTATTTCCGGCGATAGTTATATAAAAGCGGCAATAACTTTAGACTATGAAATATTTAAAAAAAATCATTTTAATTTTTCTGCTAATTATGCCAATCTCGGTGATGATCTTTTTAGTACTGTCGATTGGATAAAGATGCCCAAATATTCTGGTTATGCTTTGGGATATGGTTTAGAAACTATTATTGGTCCTATAGAAGTAAAATATTCATGGTCACCTGAAAACTCCAAAGGTTTCACATGGTTTAGTATCGGATTTTTGTTTTAATTTTTAATTTACTTGAATAAAAATTACGATATTTGTTATAATGAAAACAAAATGGACAGGTTTATTAGAATATCTTCAATTCCTTATCAAGAGAAATCCTGAATAAAACCGCCGAATTGAGAGAATAAGTCAATCATAATATTGAATTGATTATCTGTTCACACAATTCAAATTTTTCGAATTATCTAATTTACAAATTATCTAATTGAAAAGCCATGCCATTATATCACAAACTCGGAAAATTTCCACAAAAGAGACACACCAAATTCGAAAAGCCTGATGGAGGTTTTTATTACGAACAATTGTTTGGTACTGAAGGTTTTCATGGTCATTCGTCATTATCCTATCATGTACACAGACCTACACAGGTTAAAGAAATTTTAAAGTCGTATTCGGCTGAACCAAAAATTGCAATCGGAAAAAATATAAAATCACTTCTTTTTAAAGGTTTTGAATTAAAACCAGAAAATGACTTTTTAGACAGCCGAAAAGCAATGTTAGTCAATAAAGACTGTATTATTGGTTTGGCTGCGCCGAAAGAATCGCTTCGAAATTATTTCTACAAAAATGCAGATGCTGACGAAATGCTTTTCATCCATAAAGGAAAAGGAAAATTAAGAACTATGTTAGGAAATATTCCCTTTGAATATGGAGATTATTTAATTATTCCAAGAGGCATTATCTATCAAATTGAATTCGAGACTACTGAAAACCGACTTTTTTATGTCGAATCCTATTCTCCTTTTTATACTCCAAAACGTTATAAAAACCAATCGGGTCAGCATTTAGAACATTCGCCATTTTGCGAACGTGATTTTATCTTGCCAAACGAATTGGAAACACATGATGAAAAAGGTGATTTTTTAATTAAAATCAAAAAAGAAGGTATGATTCACGAAGTCGTTTATGCGACTCATCCTTTTGACGTTGTGGGCTGGGATGGTTATAATTTCCCATACGGATTCTCTATTCATAATTTCGAACCTATAACAGGACGTGTTCACCAACCGCCGCCGGTGCACCAGACTTTCGAAACAGCTACTTTTGTAGTTTGCTCTTTCTGCCCAAGATTATACGATTACCATCCAAGAGCAATTCCGGCGCCATACAATCACAGCAATATTGATTCTGATGAAGTCCTATATTATGTTGATGGTGATTTTATGAGCCGGAACAATATTGAGCAAGGTCATATTACGTTGCACCCAAAAGGAATTCCGCATGGTCCTGCACCTGGCGCAATGGAACGCAGTATTGGTCATAAAGAAACTCAGGAATTGGCTGTTATGGTTGATACTTTCAGGCCTTTAATGGTTACCGAAGAAGCAATGGGTCTCGACGACGGACAGTATTATAAGTCATGGTGTGAATAATTAGTCAATGTGCCAATTTGATAATTAGACAATATAAATAAAAATTGTAATTTTAAGCTTACAAAATAAATTATCTAATTAACAAATTTTCTAATTAAAAAATGACCTTCAACGAACAATACAAAGAACGAAAGAGTTTGTAATTGCTAATTAATTATTAAAAAGCGGAACATCAATTGGAACCAACTCTAAAGAATCGCAAAATGCAGAAAGCAAAGCAGATTTTATTCATAAATTAAAAATTGCAATTAAAGAAGCAGACGAAACAGATATTGGCTGTTACTATGCGATGCACACAAAAGCTATCCTGATTGTAAAAACTTATTAAATGAATTATCACAAATTTTAAAATTTTTAAATAAAATAATAGCAACATCTAAGATGAGGAATTAGAAGATTAGAGAGTACATTAATTACAAGATTGATCAGATTAAAGTATTTAGAAATTATCTCATTTTCTCATTGTCAAATTATCGAATTATTATGAAAGAAGTAAAATCAGTAGAATACGGATTAGAAAAAATCTTCGAAGGAGCACAAGATTTTCTTCCGTTATTAGGAACAGATTACGTAGAATTCTACGTGGGAAATGCAAAACAATCGGCACATTATTACAAAACCGCTTTTGGGTATCAGTCATTGGCGTATGCCGGATTAGAAACCGGAATAAAAGACAAGGCATCTTATGTTTTAAAACAAGACAAGATCAGAATTGTTTTGACGACTCCATTAACACAAGATTCTCCTATTCATGCACATCTTCAAAAACACGGTGATGGGGTAAAAGTGGCGGCTCTTTGGGTTGAAGATGCGACAAAGTCATACGAAGAAACGATGAAACGTGGTGCTCGTTCTTTTATGGAACCAACTGTAGAATCAGATGAATTTGGAGAAGTTGTTCGTTCCGGAATTTATACTTACGGAGAAACTGTTCATATTTTTGTAGAGAGAAAAAATTACAAAGGGGTTTTCCTGCCAGGCTACAAAGAATGGAAATCAGACTACAACCCGGAACCAACAGGATTAAAATATATTGATCATATGGTTGGAAATGTAGGTTGGAACGAAATGAATACCTGGGTAAAATTCTACGAAGAGGTTATGGGATTTGTGAATTTCCTGTCATTTGATGACAAGCAAATCAATACGGAATATTCAGCTTTGATGAGTAAAGTAATGTCTAACGGAAACGGAAGAATCAAATTTCCAATCAACGAACCGGCAGAAGGAAAGAAAAAATCTCAAATTGAAGAATATTTAGACTTTTATGGTGGTCCAGGTATTCAGCATATCGCAATTGCAACAGATGATATTATCAAAACAGTGTCACAATTAAAAGCGAGAGGTGTTGAATTTTTATCTCCTCCTCCTCATACATACTATGATGCGATTCCGGAAAGATTAGGTATTCATATGGATATGATGAAAGAAGATCTAAATGAAATTGAAAAATTAGCCATTATGGTTGATGCTGACGAAGATGGTTATTTATTACAGATATTTACAAAGCCGGTTCAGGACAGACCGACACTTTTCTTCGAAATTATACAAAGAATGGGTGCAAAAGGTTTCGGCGCGGGGAACTTTAAAGCTCTTTTTGAATCGATAGAAAGAGAACAGGAATTAAGAGGAACTTTGTAAAAACGCAGAAAATTTACATATTGTAAAAAAAACCACTATAAATTGATGATTTTTATGCAAATGTTTTGTTAAACTCACTTTTTGCTATTTATTATTTAAACTTTGTATCTATCTTTGCACTCGCAAATCAGGAAGGGGTGGTTTCCTTCCGAATTGATATAAATTTTCATAATTTATAGTTTTTTGGTTAGTTAATAGCATAAAAACTCAGTCATTCTTTGACTGAGTTTTTTTGTTTTGGTATATTTGGAATAAAATTTGCGTTTATAGCTAATAAACAGTAAATGTCTTATTATGAAAAAACTAACTCTATTTATATTAATTCTCACAACACTAAGTTTTGATACCTTTAAAGAAGATGCTTTTGATGTTGGAGAATATTTCAAATTTAGAATTCATTACGGAATTGTAAATGCAGGTTATGCTACTCTTGAGGTTAAAGAGGGAACTGCAAATGGTAAAAAAGTTTTTCACGCCGTGGGTAAAGGTTACACGACTGGCATGTCCAAGTTTTTCTTCAAAGTAGAGGATTTATACGAAAGCTATTTTGATAAAGAAACCGGAGAGCCTTATCGATATATCCGAAAAATAAATGAAGGAGGTTATACCAAAAATCAGGAAGGTTTCTTTAGTCAGTCACAAAATCGGGTTTTAGTGAAAGATTATAAACGCAATACAGAAAAAATAATTGTTGTAAAAGATGATGTACAGGATATAATCTCGTCTTTTTATTATTTACGAAACCATCCCGATATCGATAAATTAAGATCAGGAGATTCCATTACAATCGACATGTTTTTTGATGATGAGATCACAAAATTTAAGTTAAAATATATAGGTCGTCAGGATATTACAACTAAATTTGGCACCGTTGCAACTATGGTTTTCAAACCATTAGTACAAACAGGTCGCGTTTTTAAAGAAAAAGAAGGTGTAACACTTTGGATAACAGATGATGACAATAAAGTTCCTGTCAGAATAAAAGCTGATCTTGCAGTTGGTTCTCTTAAAGCTGATATCGACGAATATAAAGGATTAAAATATCCATTTAAAGTAAAAAAATAATGAATGCCACAGATAATTCTGAATCAATCCTGAAAGAAATTGATCTTAAATTTAAAGCTATAAATCAAAAAACGGATGTTCAGCTTGAAGGTTTGCTTTGGTCAAAACCAATTACATATTGGGATTACATCCAAACTGATGCACTTTTAAATCTTCAAATACAACGCACTACGCTTCCTGATGAAATGGTTTTTATTATGTATCATCAGGTAAACGAATTGATTTTTAAAATGATCCTGTGGGAAATTGATCAGATAGCCGATACAGAAGATATTCAGGTTGATTTTTTCAGTGAAAGGCTTTCCAGGATTACACGCTACTTTGATATGCTTACAAATTCTTTCAGTATCATGGAAAACGGTATGGAAGTAGATCAATACATGAAATTTAGAAATACGCTTACTCCTGCAAGTGGTTTTCAGAGTGCTCAGTATAGATTAATAGAATTTGCTTCAACTGATGTTATAAATTTAACAGATCGGAGATATAAAGCTAATTTTGATGAAAGTACCGATTTAGAAACTTCTTTTGAGCATTTATATTGGCAGGCAGCCGGAAAAGATTATCAGACTGGTCAAAAATCGTATCTGCTTCACGAATTCGAAAAGAAATACAAAGGACAGTTTCTGCGTCAAATGGCTGCGTTTAAAACTAAGAATATCTGGCAAAAATTTACCCAGTTACCGGAACAGGATCAGCAAAATGCAGATTTAATTCTGGCTATGCGTCATTATGATTATACGGTTAATATCACCTGGGTTATGCAGCATTTAAATACGGCCATAAAATATATTTTGGAAAGCGGAAAAGGAAACGGTGAGGCAACCGGTGGAAGTGACTGGCAAAAATATATGCATCCAAAATTTCAAAGACGCATCTTTTTTCCTAAATTGTGGACCGAAGAAGAATTGTCTAATTGGGGAAATGAGCCAACAGCTTAGTTCCTGAAAAAAAAATAAAAGTTTGAAAAAAGCATTCGTAATTATAATCATCTTATTTTCAATAATTTCATGTGATAAAAAAGTAGAAAAAATTGAAATTAAAATTAGTAAACCAAAACCTAAAAAAGTAGAATTTGGATTTAATTACGGAGATTTTAATGTTATTCACGATACTATAAAAAAAGGGGATTCTTTCGGATCCATCATTCAAGGTCAAAATATTGGGGATAAAAGAGTTTTTGATATCGTTTCTCAGGTAAAAGATTCTTTTAATGTAAGGGCGATTCGCTATAATAAACCTTATACTATTCTCAGGTCTAAAAATAAAACCAATAAAATGCAGGTTTTTATTTATCAGCCAGATGCACTTACTTATTATGTAATAGATTTAAGGGATAGTCTTGCAATAGCTTACAAAAAAGTAAAACCCGTTACATTAAAGAGAAAAATAATTGGAGGTGTTTTAAAAAGTTCACTCTCTGAAACCCTTGGGAATAATAGTGTAGAAGCAGCTCTTGCTACCCGAATTACCAAAGTTTTTTCATGGTCTATCGATTTCTTTAAACTTAAAAAAGGAGATCGTTATGGATTAATTTTTACAGAACGTTTTATTAACGGAAAAACTTATGATGGAGTGGAAGAACTTCAGGCTGCTTTTTTTGAATATAAAGGCAAAATTATTTACGCTTTTCCTTTTCAAAAAGATACTACATCAGGAAAAATTGAATATTATGATGATGAAGGAAAAACTTTGAAAAATTTCTTCTTAAAAACGCCAATTAAATTCAGTCGAATCACTTCCAGATTTACAATGAACAGATTCCATCCTGTACAGCACAGATGGAAAGCCCACAAAGGAACAGACTATGCTGCACCAAGAGGAACTCCAATTTCTACAACTGCATCAGGAGTGGTAGAACAAACAGGATATACTGCCGGAAACGGAAATTTTGTAAAAGTAAAACACAACGGTACGTATTCGACTCAATATTTGCACATGTCTAAAATTTTGGTTCGTCGCGGACAGCGTGTTACACAAGGACAAACCATTGGACTTGTGGGAAGCACAGGATTAGCTTCCGGCCCTCATGTTTGCTATCGATTCTGGAAAAACGGAATTCAGGTAGATGCTCTCCGTCTTAATTTACCTACCGGAGAATCTTTAACAGGAAATGACAAAACACGTTTCTTAAAACAAATGGAGCCTTTAAAGAGGGAGTTGGATAGTATTGGGAATCTGTAACGGTTTTTGAAAATAGAATAAAATATGAAAAATAAACGCATTAAACAAACTCTTGATGAGACTTTTTCAGATTTAAAACTATTTTACAGAGATACTCATTTGACTGATAACTTAATTGAAAAGTACAAAGTTGGGCAAATCATAAAGGAAAAAGGGTTTACTGATATGACTTCTATTGGAGGTGGCCTTTCGGGAAATGTGAGGTATTTAATTGCAAGTGCTAATGCAAAAGACATAGCGAAATTCAATCCTTATTCTGCTAAAACCGGACATTTTCTTTTGGATGAGATCACATTTTTTAAAGTTTTGGACATCCAAAAAATCGAAAATAAAACACAGGTTTTTCTACTTCATATTCCGGATAATTCTCTTTCACTTTTTAAAAATTCAACTTCTAATATTGAAGAGGAAATAACAGAAAAAGCCAGACAAAAATTTATTTCCAAAATAAATTCACCTTTAATTCCGGAATTACAGACGGAAGCCTGGAAAGAAAAAACAAAGTCACCAATTGGAATGAATGACCTTGGTGAACTATTTTTTGATGATTCAAGTATAAAAATTGAAGAACCTAAAAGGATAGAGATTAATAAGGACAAAAAAACAATAGAAATCAACAAAAAGCCCTGGTGGAAGATTTGGTGATAATTTTTTTGCATAGTAACTCACAAATATTAAATGGTTACAATAAAAGATATACTAATTCAATTAAGTGTTGTATTATTATGGTTTTCTGGCAGTATTATGATTGCTGTTTTAACTGAACTTTCTTTTTTGCTCTTTCCTGTTTTTATAGCATTTGTATGTTTCAAGGTATATTTAAAAAGAAGAAAAAAAAACACTTCATTTTGTAAAAGATGATTTTCAAAAAATAGGTTATCAATTGAACATGGAAAGGCCAATAACTTTCAAAGAATATTTTAGAAAAGTTAAATTAGAATCTAAACCTATCGTTTTTATAAACGATATTCCATTAAGTAGATATAAATATATGCGTGCATTTAGGAGAATTTTTACTGCGAAATCGGAAAAATGGAAATCTATTTCAGTTGAACACTTTTGTAATCCATAAATGGAACGGAGAAAATAAGATTGAAATTATTGACATAAATCGTTTTCGTAACTAATTACACAGCAAACAACTATTAAAAACTAATTTCAGTATTTTTGTGTTTCTAAAAAAACTAATTTCAATTTAATACACAATGGCTTTAAACACAACAAACCCAACCGGGACTGAAGCGTGGAAAAATCTCCAAAATCACTATAACGCAACACATTCGACTACTATACAGGAATTATTTCAACAAGATCCTGCCCGAGTTGAAAAATTTAATTTGCAATGGAATGACTTTTTGGTAGATTATTCTAAAAATAATATTAGCGAGGAAACCATTTCGCTTTTGTTAGAATTAGCGAATTCAATTGGATTAAAAAATGCTATTGCAGATTATTTCGGAGGAGAAATCATTAATATGACAGAGAACAGGGCGGTTTTGCATACAGCTTTACGTGCTCCGGAATCGAAAGTTATAAATGTAGATGGGGAGAATGTCATTCCGGAAGTTTACGAAGTAAAAATTAAAATTAAAAATTTCACAGAGGAAGTGATTTCTGGAGAAAGAAAAGGTTTTACAGGAAAAGCTTTTACTGATGTCGTAAATATCGGAATTGGGGGTTCAGATCTTGGTCCTGTAATGGCGGTTGAAGCATTACAGTTTTACAAAAATCATTTGAATCTTCATTTTGTTTCAAATGTAGATGGTGATCACGTAAATGAAGTCATCAAAAAACTGAATCCTGAAACAACCCTTTTCCTTATTGTTTCTAAAACCTTTACAACACAGGAAACATTATCAAATTCTGAAACGATCAAAGAATGGTTTCTGAAATCGGCTTCTCAGGAAGACATTGCAAAACATTTTGTGGCAGTTTCTACTAATATTCAAAAAGTAACTGAATTTGGGATTAATCCTGACAACGTTTTTCCGATGTGGGATTGGGTTGGAGGAAGATTCTCATTGTGGAGTGCTGTTGGTTTGAGCATTGCCTTGGCAGTTGGTTTTGATAATTATAATGATTTATTAAAAGGTGCTAATGAAATGGATGAACATTTTAAATCGTCAGAATTTGATCAAAATATTCCGGTAACTTTAGCTTTATTGAGTGTTTGGTACAACAATTTTTATGGTGCCGAAAGCGAGGCTTTGATTCCGTACACACAATATTTGCACAAATTGGCTCCTTATTTACAGCAGGCAACGATGGAAAGTAATGGAAAAAGTGTTGGACGTGACGGAAAACCGGTCAATTACCAAACCGGAACCATTATCTGGGGAGAGCCGGGAACCAATTCACAACATGCATTTTTTCAGTTAATTCACCAGGGTACAAAATTGATTCCGACAGATTTCATTGGGTTCGTTAAGCCTTTGTACGGAAATGAAGATCATCACAATAAATTGATGTCTAATTTCTTCGCTCAGACAGAAGCTTTAATGAACGGAAAAACAGCAGCACAGGTTCAGGCAGAATTTGATAAACAAGGTCTTTCAGCAGAAAAAGCATCTTATTTATTACCATTTAAAGTTTTTACAGGAAACAAGCCTACGAATACAGTCCTGATTGAAAAATTGACTCCTAAAAGCTTAGGCTCTTTGATCGCTTTATATGAACACAAGATTTTTGTTCAGGGAGTAATTTGGAATATTTTTAGTTTTGACCAATGGGGAGTAGAATTAGGAAAACAATTGGCTAATAGTATTTTGGAAGAAATACATACTAAAACGGTAAAAGCACATGATAGTTCGACTTCATTTTTGCTAAATTATTTTTTAAGTAAAAGATGACGCCTTAGTTTTTTATTAGCACTTTAAACCTCTTGATTTTACAAATTAAGAGGTTTTTTATTACAAAAATTTTACAAATTCTTACAAGATATAATCGTTTTGTGTGTTTAAGAGTTTTGCCAGGTTGTATTTTTATGATTTTAACAAAAAAAATGTATTTAAAAACAAAAAAATATATTTTATTTATCATTTATAGATAAAACTGTTTTAATGCTCAACAGATTGCGTAAATCTTGTTTTTCTTAACATTTCGATAACATTATCTGATTAATTTGTTATAATTTTGCCAAAAACAATAAACTAAACAACAAATGAAGACAATGAAAAATTGGTTACTTACCGGACTATTGTTCATGATAGTTTCAACCGCATTTTCTCAGGGAAAAGTTACAGGTACAATTACCGACGGCACAAACTCATTGCCGGGTGCAAATGTAGTTATCAAAGGATCTACAACTGCAACTTCTACAGACTTTGATGGTAAATTTACATTAGACTCTCAAAACAGTTCTGGAGAATTGGTTATTACCTACTTAGGTTATAATACACAAACAGTTAAGTTTTCAGTTTCAAATGGAGCAACAACTAATTTAGGTATGATTTTATTAGAATCTGATTCAAATCAGTTAGAAGAAATTGTTGTAATGGGTAAAGGAATTATCGATTTAGCAAAAGACAGAAAAACTCCAATTGCAGTTTCTACTATAAAAGCAGCTGAAATTCAGGCAAAAATAGGTACCGCAGATATTACTCAGACAATGGTTAATACGCCTTCTGTATATGTTGCAGGGCAAGCGAGTGGATATGGTGACTCCAGAATTAGTGTTCGTGGTTTTGCTCAGGATAATACAGCTTTCTTGTTAAATGGTCAGCCAATTAACGGAATGGAAGATGGTAAAATGTATTGGTCAAACTGGTCTGGAATGTCTGACATTGCAAATGCTGTCCAGATCCAAAGAGGTTTAGGGTCTTCTAAATTAGCTATTTCTTCAGTTGGAGGAACGGTAAACTTTGTAACCAAAGCTACAGATAAGGAAGAAGGAGGGTTTGTTTCTACAGGAGTTGCTAATGATAACTATTTTAAAACAACAGCTGCTTATAGTACAGGAATGAGTAAAAGCGGATGGGGAACTAGTATAATGCTTTCACATTGGCAAGGAGATGGTTACAATGATGGGACTGAAGGAGCTGGAGAAACTTACTTTATCTCTGTTGGTTACAAAGCTAATGACAGACATAGTTTCAATTTTTTACTTACTGGTGCACCACAAGAGCATGATCAAAACTATGGTAAAAAATTAAGTGTATATGAAACTTATGGTAGAAAATATAATAACAATGGTGGTGTTTTAAATGGGGAGTACAAGTCAGCGGTTGGGAATTATTATCATAAACCAGTTGCTAACTTAAACTGGGATTTTGATATCAATAGTAAATCAAGCTTATCTACTGTTTTATATGCTTCTTGGGGTCGTGGTGGTAGTTTAGGTACAGTTGGTTCTACAAAGAGAACTACAGATGGGTATGTAGATTATGATGCAATTATTGCTGCGAATGAAGCAAGTGCAAGTGGATCAGCAACTTTTGCATTACGTAATTCTGTAAATAATCATCAATGGTACGGATTAGTAAGTAATTTCAAAACTAATTTTGGAGAATATGTTAACTTTAATGTAGGGCTTGATTTAAGAACTTATAAAGGGTTGCACTTTAGACAAATCAACAACTTATTAGGTGCAGATTATTTTTTAGACAACGGAAATGTAAATATTCCTAATAATAAAATATATAATACATATACAAATGATCGTTATGCTATCTTAACCAAATTTGCGGATGTTCCTAACAGATATGCATGGGATTATGATGAGACTATTTCATACGGAGGTTTCTTCTCTCAAATAGAATATGCAAAAGATAATTTCTCTTCTTTTTTTCAAGGATCTTTATCAAGTCAAACCCACAACCGTACAGATCGTTGGGCTTACTTGCCTGCAGATCAGGATGCAGAACAGGTTAACAATGTAGGATATAATGTTAAAGGGGGTGTTAGTTATAAAGTAGAACAAATTGGATCTTTTTATGCGAATGCAGGTTATTATTCTAGACAACCATATCACGATAATATTTACTTAAATTTTGGAAATGATGTAAATCCATTAACAAAAAATGAAAAAATATTAGGTTTAGAGTTAGGATATACATATAGTTCAAAATTAATTACTGGAAGTATTAATGCATACAGAACTTCTTGGAAAGACAGAGTTACAACAACTTCAACTGAAGCTTCGGATGGTGTTTTATCATACAAAACCAATGAGGGTGTAGAACAATTACACAGCGGTATAGAATTAGATTTTGTTGCAAAACCAACAAATAGTTTAAGTGTAACAGGATTTGCTTCTTTTGGAGACTACCAATACGTAGGAAACTCTGTAATTACAGTAAGAGATGAAGACAGAAACATAATCAGTCAAGATATTGTCGATGTTGATGGAGGAAAAGTTGGAGATGCTGCTCAAACAAGCTGGGGATTAGGTGCTAAATACGAATTCCTACCAAGATTCTCGATTGATGCTGATTGGAGAAACTATTCAAAATTATATTCAAATGTTGGGGCAGTTAAAAACAACTTAGAATTACCAAATTATGATTTAGTAGATGCAGGTATTTCTTATAAATTGTTAACTGGAACGAAGGGTTTGAATTCAATTGCTTTTAGAGTTAACGTAAACAATGTGTTTGATGAAATTTATCTTTCAGAATTGACAACAAATGTAGCTGCAACTCCAACAAGTGTTCTTGTAAAAGGAATAGATGCAAATAATAGTGGATACTATGGATATGGAAGAACATGGAACTTTAGTGTTCGTTTCAACTTCTAAAATTTAGAATCTAAATAAATAATAAAACGGCATTGACTTTATAAGTCATTGCCGTTTTTTTTTGACCTTTTTTATTATATTTGTTTTAAACAAAATATTAATCTATGTATCATTTTCTTCAAAAACTCCACTCAGGCTGGGCTTATTTGGCATTGCTGCTTTTGTTAATTGCAGTTGTAAATGCCTTGCTTGGATTCACTTCAAAAAAAGATTTTACAGCCAAAGACCGCAAAATTGCATTATTTGCTTTAATCGGAACACATACACAATTATTGATCGGTTTGATTCTTTATTTTGTTTCTCCATTAGGAAAAGATGCTTTTGGGCAAATGTCTAATGCCGCACTTCGATTAACTTCATTAGAGCATCCGTTAATTAACATAATAGCAATCGTTCTAATTACAATAGGATGGTCAAAACATAAAAAACTAATCAATAGCGAAGCGAAGTTTAAAACATTTGCTATTTTTTATGGATTAGGTTTAGTGCTTATTTTAAGCAGAATTCCTTGGAACTTATGGTTCTAAAAAAAACAAAATAAGGCCCTCCTACAGGGCTTTTTTTATATCGGCATATTATTTGTACAAACTCCCAAGTCTGAAAAAAAAATAAATTATGAGGAATAAAAAAAATATTTTACTCTCTCTTCTTTCTGTAACTTTATTAAGTTGCTTTACCTACGTGATGAGTCAGAGTAAATCTGTTGAAAATAAGGTTTTTCAGGATACCTTAAAAACAGATAAATTAAAAGTTTTAACTATTGCTGAAACAGACTCTATTTTTAGCGTAGAAGGCTTAAGGTTGAAAGTCTACAAAAAATCGGCTCATGCTTCCTACTACCATGATCGTTTTAACGGAAGAAAAACTGCGAGCGGAAAACGTTTCAATAATAATAAATACACTGCTGCACACAAAAAACTGCCCTTCGGTACTAAAGTAAAAGTCACAAATGAAGCTAATGGCAAATTTGTGATTGTTGAGATTACAGACAGAGGACCTTTTGTTAAAACAAGAGAAATAGATTTATCTAAAAGAGCTTTCATGGATATTACTAATAACAAACGAGCAGGAGCAATGACCGTTACAATTGAAGTCATTCAAAAATAAAAAAATCCGAAAGTTCTAAACAAACTTTCGGATACACATTATAATTCCGGTATGGGTACCTTCATGGTAATTATTGAAGGACAAAGCATCATCTACGTTTCGAAGTGTAAATCCCATACTGGTTGTGTACTCCGTATAATTTAAGAATATTTTATCTGAATAATCTTTTTCTGTCTGATGTAATGTTTCCAAAAGTAATGTTCTGATTTCATTTACTTCGGCTTGTGAAACATCTCCTTCTGGTTTTGTTCCTTTTCTGTATTTGGCAATAAATTCTTCAGATACCTTTGACGGCACACCTGATAATTTATAAACCAAACTTTGTTGTGCAGAGACACAATGCGCTATATTCCAAATCAGGTTATTACTAAATCCTTCAGGGATTTTGTTTAGTTGCTCTAATGAATGATTGTCTAAAATCTTTACAAGAATTTCTCTGGTCGTTTTTTGTACTTCGAAAACTGAATTCATAAATGTATTTTTTTCTAAAAATAGGTAATTTTAAGTTTCAATGAATTTTCTTTGTATGTAAAATAAATTAAAATTATGAACAAAATATACTACTTAGCATCCTGCGATACCTGTCGAAAAATTATTAAAAGCTTGCCAAAAGACAACGATTTAGTTTTTCATGATATCAAACAAAATCCGATTACAGAAGCTCAACTGGAAGAAATGTATCAGTTATCCGGTAGTTACGAAGCTTTATTTAGTAAAAAAGCACAATTGTACAAATCAATGGATTTAAAAAATAAAAACTTAACCGAAGCTGATTTTAAAAAATACATTTTGGAACATTATACGTTTTTAAGCCGTCCGGTTTTCATTATCGATGGTAAAATTTACATTGGCAACAGTCAGCAAAATATACTGCAGGTTATGAAAGCTTTGGAGTAAAACTGAAAACTGTTTTCATCCCAACACTGCAAACTTTTAATTATCTTTGCGCCTTTATACTCAATATATGATACAATCGATGACGGGTTTTGGTAAAGCATCTTTGCAATTGCCAACAAAAAAAATTACTGTAGAAGTAAAATCCTTAAATAGCAAAGGTTTAGACCTGAACGTAAGAATGCCATCTCCTTACCGCGAAATGGAATTAGGTCTGCGAACTTTGATTTCTACTAAATTGGAAAGAGGAAAAGTGGATTTCTCTATTTTTATCGAAAGTACCTCAGAACAGACTTCGACAAAGGTCAATGTTCCGGTTGTGAAAAATTATATTGCGCAATTAAGAGAAGTTTATCCGGCTGCAGATGAAACCGAACTGATGAAAATGGCTGTTCGTATGCCCGATGTTCTAAAAATAGAACGTGAAGAAATTGATGAGAACGACTGGGAACAGATTCAGGTTATCATTGAAGAAGCGCTGCAAAATATTTTAACTTTTAGAAGAGACGAAGGCGAATCGCTAGAAAGAGAGTTTAATCTTCGAATTGGAAATATCCGTCAATATATGGAAGATACATTGGCATTGGATCCGGAAAGAGTTCAGGCTATAAAAGATCGTTTACATACGGCGATTTCTGAATTGCAGGTGAATGTTGACGAAAATCGTTTTGAACAGGAATTGATTTATTATCTGGAAAAACTAGATATTACTGAAGAAAAAGTTCGTTTAACAAACCATTTAGATTATTTCTTAGAAACAATAAAAGGTACCGAAGCCAATGGTAGAAAATTAGGATTTATTACTCAGGAAATGGGTCGTGAGATCAACACAATGGGTTCAAAATCGAATCATGCTCAAATGCAGAAATTGGTGGTGATGATGAAGGATGAACTGGAGAAGATTAAAGAACAGGTTTTGAATGTGTTGTAAACGCTGTAAGCTTTAAGCCTTAGGCTATAGGCAGAAAATCGAACGAATAAAAGCTTAAAGCATTTGCTTAGAGCCTAAAGCATACAATAATGAACAAAGGAAAATTAATTGTTTTCTCGGCACCCTCGGGATCTGGAAAAACAACTATAGTAAGACATTTACTTAAACAGGAAGATTTAAATTTAGAATTTTCGATCTCAGCTGCTTCACGCGACCCACGCGGAGAAGAAGAACACGGAAAAGATTATTATTTTATTTCGCTGGAAGAATTCAAAAAACACATCAAAGCCGAAGATTTTCTCGAATGGGAGGAAGTATACCGCGACAATTTTTATGGTACTTTGAAAGCTGAAATCGAAAGAATTTGGGCTTTGGGGAAAAATGTGATTTTTGACATTGATGTGGCTGGCGGATTGCGCATCAAGCATAAATTTCCGGAACAGACTTTAGCTGTTTTCGTAAAACCCCCAAGTGTTGACGAATTGAAACGCAGATTAAAAGAACGTTCTACTGAAAGTGATGACAAAATTAATATGCGAATTGCAAAAGCATCTGTAGAATTGGCAACAGCGCCACAATTTGATGTGATTATTAAGAATTATGATTTACCAGTTGCTTTAGAAGAAGCACACCAGCTGGTGAAGGATTTTGTTTCAAAGTAGTTCTTAGTCCTTAGTTTTTTAGTACTTAGTCTGTGAAGTGGAATTAACCTATAAAATTTATGAGCGGGATTAAATCGTACAAGGAATTACTTATTTAGCAAAAGGGAATAAAAATTGTTGTTTTGGTTTATAAGCTTACCAGGAGTTTTCCAAAAGAAAATATATGCATTAACGAGCCAGTTAAAAAGAGCCAGTGTTTCAATTCCTTCAAATATTGCTGAGGGTTTGGGCGACTAACAGATAAATCATTCAATCATTTTTTGAATGTCTCAAGAGGCCCATTAAACGAAATAGAAACACAACTAATTATAGCAAAAGAATTAGAATTCATTTATGATGATCTCTTATTTAATGACATTATGTTTTTAATTGAAGAAGAAAGCAAAATGATAAATGTTTTTTCAAAAAAATTAAAAGAATAATCTAAAATTATACATTAGGGACTAAGTATTAAAAAAACTAAGGACTAACGAATAATAAACTAAGGACTAAAATGAAGATAGGCCTCTATTTCGGAACTTATAATCCCATTCATGTTGGTCATTTGATCATTGCCAATCACATGGCTGAATTTGCCGATTTAGATCAGGTTTGGATGGTGGTTACACCTCATAATCCGTTAAAAAAGAAAGCAACATTACTCGATGATCATCATCGTTTGCAAATGGTTTATCTGGCAACAGAGGATTTTTCAAAAATAAAACCTTCGGATATTGAGTTTAAGTTGCAACAGCCCAATTATACAGTCAATACACTGGCACATTTGCATGATAAATATCCAAACCATGAATTTTCATTGATTATGGGTGAGGATAATTTGAAAACACTTCACAAATGGAAAAACTACCAAGTACTTTTGGATAATCATGATATTTATGTTTACCCGCGTATTTCAGAAGAGCCGGAAAATACAGAATTAAAATCACATCCGAGAATTCATATTATCGATGCACCGGTTGTAGAAATTTCGTCTACTTTTATTCGGAACAATATTAAAAAAGGAAAGAATATCCAGCCGCTTTTACCTTCAAAAGTCTGGGAATATATTGATCATAATAATTTTTATAAGAAGTAAAAAACACAATATTGTCTTTGCCAGGAACAAAGCAATCTCTGTTGCTAAGTCGACAAAGATTAGCGCTGTTCGCGTAGTTTGTTACGGATATTTCTCCTTGGTCGAAATGAAAAATTGTGTGCAAAAAAACCTGAATTTCAAAATTCAGGTTTTTTAAGTTTTATGCCATAACGCTAATCTGAGATTTTACTCGTGATCGTATAGCGCTGAGAGATTCATTAACCAGAAGTTTTCCGTCTCTAAAAACTTCTTTCAATTCACCTTGTTTTTCTTCTTCCCAGGAAACATTATCGGTTAACTGATATTCTCCATCAATCAGATCAATTTTCATTAATCCTTTAGCCGATTTTTTAGTTCCGTCATCTGTAATTGGATCTTTGAAGATTGCTCTGCCCTCACCATCCACTTCGCCGTAAGTGGCTTTCATGGCAAAACCAAACGTATCTCTGGTATTGTATTGATAGGTAAACGAAACAATTCCTAAAACAACATTCGTAGAAGCGAAGCCTTTAGCTTTTAAACGCTCACAAATTTGGGTTGCTCTTGCAACTGTAATACTATCGCCGTAAATAGCGCCAATTTGCGGAACAAGCTCTTTATATCCTTTTGCATTGGTTGCTCCTCCAAAAACATCCCAAAGAAGTTCAATAACACCTTTCTTTTCTTGTTCTGTTTTTCCGTTCGAATTTCCGCAGATAATATCCACAGGATCGCCACTATCAGGTCTAATGACAACTTTTCCTTCTCTGGCAACAATATCATCTTTTAAACGCGGTAAATATTCGGTTAAAACCTTCCATAAATCCCAGGTATCAGAAACTATTGATACAATTCCTTTTGGATATACTTCAGTTATTAACCTTTTGAAGGTCTCGCATTCGCCCTCTGTAGTTCCCATGCACATTACAGAATGCTCTGTTGCAGCCACAAAACCTGCGATTAATTCGGTATCTGAATTAGCGTTGTAATATTCTTCGAAGAAATCAATTGCCGGAATCGTATCCGATCCTGTAAAACTTAGCAAATGACCAGCTGCAGAAGTTACTGCTGCTTCGATTCCGCCCATTCCCCTCATGGAGAAATCGTGTCCCTGCCAGTTGACAAAATCAGGAGCAGAAGAAGTTTCGTCAGCATATTTATCCAATACTTTTCTATATTCCCTTGCAATTGTAGCTGAGTTACAAGGCAGCCAAATTACGGCAGAAAGTAAAGTCTCGAAATAATTCGTCAGCCAGAAAAACTCGGGAATCGTATTGTACATTGTAAACATTGGCACTCTCAAAGGCACGCTTACGCCTTCTGGCAAATATAAAGTTTTATATTTCTCTAGTTATGCAATTTAAGATTTAACTTAAATCTTACACAAAAAATAGTTCAGCATAAATGATAAATTTAATGAGTAATACTTTATCCCAACTCATTATTTATGATTTTATAGTTGTCTTTTTAAGATGACAATGCAATTCTTACTTCTCTTGCAATAATATCATGAAACGTTTTTAAGTTATTGTTTTTCGCCGTCAATAAATAAACGTATTCTTCTGGAACATGAAAACTATTCCATACCAATTGTAATTTGTTTTTCTGTATAAATCTTCTTGCATTGCAGTTCCAGGTTATGGCAACACCAGAATTTTTAGAAAGCATTTCCAGCATTTCAAATTCTGAGGGAATGATATAATTAGGAATCATGGAAGGTCTTTTTTTATGGAAAGCATGAAGCCAAAATAATTTTATATGAGGAATTCTTGCATCATGTGAAAACCATTTTTGTTCGTTTAGCCAATGTTCAACTTCAGTAAGATTATCAGACTTCAGCTTCTGGCGAAATTCTGTTATATCCAGACTAGCAGGAGCAACCATAACCAATTTAATCTTTGCAACAATTTCCTGAATGGTATCAAATGTGTCATACTTTTTGGAAACAATTGCAAAATCCAGTTTTTTTGAATCGACTAATGAAAAAAGAGTGTCATCATCGGCAAAAGTGAAATCTATTAAATCAAATTTTGCAATTAGACTATTGCCAACACTGCTGAAAAGATGCTTTGATATACCTATAGAAATTAATCGGGTAGCATCTTCTGCTTTAGCCCTAAAGGTAGTTTCTACATTTTCAAGCCTATCGAGTGCGTCTATTATTAAGTTATTCAGTAACTTAGCGTATTCTGTTGCTTCTACGCCTTTTGACTTTCGGTTAAACAATTTATTACCAACATGTGCTTCCAGCATTGAAATTTGCTGACTTACCGCAGGCTGACTCATAAATAATTCCCTTGCAGCGATAGAAAAATTTCCATTTTTATAAACCGCTTTAAACGTTCTGTACCATTCTAAGTTTACCATGATATAGTTTTATTTATAACAAACATAGTTTATTTTATTTTTACAAATATCACTTAAGCTGTAAATTTGTTTAAAATTATTCAAATGAACAAAATTGTAGTATTTGCGATAATCGCTTTTACAGTGAGTAGCATTTCTGCTACTGCTCAAAAATTAAATAAAAAAAAGATGAAAAAAGTATTATTTGTGCTTACAAGCCACGACAAATTAGGAGATACAGGTGAGAAAACAGGATTTTGGACAGAAGAATTTGCTGCTCCCTATTATACCTTAACAGATCAGGGTTATACTGTAGAAATTGCAAGCCCTTTGGGTGGCCAGCCGCCAATTGACCCCAAAAGTAATGATCCGAGTGCTGCTACAGAAGACACTAAACGTTTTGATGCCGATGCAGGTTTACAGGAAAAACTAAAACATACCCATAAAATTGCAGAAGTAAATCAAAGAGATTTTGATGCAGTGTTTTATCCGGGTGGTCACGGACCAATGTGGGATTTGGCTGTAGATCAAAACTCTATTGCTTTGATTGAATCTTTTTATAAGCATAAAAAACCAGTAAGTTTTGTTTGTCACGCTCCGGCAGCATTAAAAAATGTAAAAATTGATGGTTCTTATTTGGTAAAAGACAAAAAAGTTACCGGATTTTCAAATACTGAAGAAGAAGCTGTTGGATTGACAAAAGTGGTTCCATTTCTATTAGAAGATGCCTTGAAAGACAATGGTGGCCAATATTCAAAAGGAGATGATTGGACACCTTATGCTGTGGAAGATGGTTTGTTGATTACAGGTCAAAATCCGGCTTCATCAAAGCTGGTAGCAGAAAAATTAATGGCACAATTAAAAAAATAAAAGATGTTAAACTTTGAATTATACAATCCGACGAATTTAATTTTCGGAAAAGGACAAATAGAAAAACTTTCAACTTTAGTTCCAAAAGATGCTAAAATACTTTTGGCTTATGGTGGTGGAAGTATTTTTAAAAACGGAATTCACGAACAGGTAATTGATAACCTAAAAGGTTTTGATATAGTAGAATTTGGTGGAATTGAGCCAAACCCGCATTTCGAAACTTTAATGAAAGCCGTTGAAGTAATAAAAGCTGAGAAAATCGATTTTATTCTGGCCGTTGGTGGAGGATCAGTCATTGATGGTGTTAAATTTATTTCAGCAGCAGTAAACTTTGACGGAAATCCAATTGATATTTTGCAAAAAAGAATCTTGATAAAAGAAAATGCAGTGCCATTTGGAACTGTTTTGACATTGCCGGCAACTGGAAGCGAAATGAACTCAGGATCAGTTGTAACTATTGAAGCAACTCAGGAAAAACTGGCTTTTGGCGGAAGCGCCATGTTTCCAAAATTCTCTATTTGCGATCCAACAGTTATTATTTCTTTGCCAAAAAGACAAATTCAAAATGGTGTGGTTGATGCCTACACGCATGTAATGGAGCAATATCTAACGTATTCGCATGAAGGTTTTTTACAAGATAGGATTGCCGAAGGAATTTTGCAGACTCTAATTGAAGTTGGTCCAAAAGTCGTAGAAAATCCATCAGATTATGCTTTGGCTTCCAATTTTATGTGGAGCTGTACAATGGCTTTAAACGGATTAATCCAAAAAGGAGTTCCTTCAGACTGGGCAACGCACATGATTGGTCATGAATTAACAGCCTTATACGGAATTGACCATGCGAGAACTTTGGCGATTATTGGTCCAAGTTTATACCATGTAATGTTTGATACCAAAAAAGAAAAATTAGCGCAATACGGAAGAAGAATCTTTAACTTAACAGGTTCTGACGATGAAGTTGCAAAAGAAGCTATAAAAAAAACGGTAGAGTTTTTCCACACTATGGGAATGGATACTAAACTTTCTCAATATACAAATGACTACGACAAAACAGCAGATTTTATTGTAAATCGTTTTGACGAAAGAGGCTGGAAAGGTTTAGGAGAAAATCAACTGGTGACTTTAGATAAAGTAAAATCAATTGTAGAGATGAGCTATTAATAAATAAATTCCAAAATTTTTAAAATTTTAAACTTCAAAGCTCTAAGTTGTGATATTGAATTTTGGAATTTTTTGATATCAAATGTTGGGATTTGGAATTTAGAAAAAGGGGCATTTAGAAAAAGGCGTTCTTAAACTATTTAGGAACGCCTTTTTACAATACTAAAACAAAACTAACTAACTCAAGTTTTTCTAAATTCATTTAAAAATCTAATTTATAATAAGTTACAACGTAAAGGTTGGGTTTTTATTGCGATAGAATAAAAATATTTTCATTTTTTTTAAAATCGCTGAAAAGCGTTGTATTTAAAGGTCTTTTTTAAAATTCTTAAACTACATTTTGTGATATTACTGCATTATTAAGTACTTTTGCTTTAAATTAATAAAATAATGAGCGAAAATTTAAAATTTGCGGTAATTGGAGGGGGGAGCTGGGCAACTGCTATTGCAAAAATGTTATGTGTGAATCTTCCTGAAATATCGTGGTACATGCGAAACGATGCAGCGATAGAGCACATTCAAAAATACAAGCATAATCCAAATTATTTAAGTTCAGTTGAATTTGATACTGCGAAGCTTAAATTAACCAATAATATAAATGAGGCAGTTGAATATGCAGATTACTTAATTTTTGCTATTCCTTCTGCTTTTCTAAATGCAGAATTAGAGCAGTTAACGGTTTCTCTTGAAAATAAGATTATCTTTTCGGCTATTAAGGGAATTGTTCCTGAAACAAGTTTGATTGTTGGGGAACACTTTCACATTCAATACGATATTCCTTACTACAATATTGGAGTTATTACAGGTCCTTGTCATGCTGAAGAAGTTGCTTTAGAAAGACTTTCTTATTTAACTATCGCCTGCGGTGATCCCGATAAAGCTTGTACAGTTGCCAAAACATTATCGAGTAATTATATAAAAGCTAAAATTTCAGATGATATTATCGGAACTGAATATGCTGCAATGCTGAAAAATATTTATGCCATAGCAGCCGGAATTGCTCATGGTTTAGGTTATGGTGACAATTTTCAGTCAGTGATGATGAGTAACGGAATCCGCGAAATGCGAAAATTCATCAAGAAAGTGCATAAAATGAAACGCGATATTAATGACTCAGCTTATTTGGGTGATTTATTGGTAACAGGATATTCAGTATTTTCAAGAAACAGAATGTTCGGAAATATGATTGGAAAAGGGTATACCGTAAAAAGTGCCATGATGGAAATGAGTATGGTCGCCGAAGGCTATTATGCAACCAAAAGTGCTTACAAATTAAATCAGGGTTATGGAGCTAAAACACCTATTATTGATGCAGTTTACGCTGTGTTGTACGAAGGTAAAAATGCCAAAACTGTTTTCAAAAAACTTACCGAATCTTTAGATTAAAAGAATTCAACTACATAAAAAAGATCCTTTTCTAAATTTAGAAAAGGATCTTTTTTATAAAAATATTTATTATTTGACTTCCCTTATAGCCGAAGCATCGATCCAGCCTTCTGTGCCATCTGTCAATTCTATTTTTTTCCAGTTGTCCAAGACTTCTTTTACGTAAACTTTAGATCCCTCATGTAATAGAAAAATGCTTGATCCGGCTTTTTGAGGTTCACTTCTCACCTCTGTCATTTCGGCAAAAACTATTGCAGGACGATCATTATTATAGTGATCTTTTTCGGTTATTCCTGCTGAAACAGTTAATACTAAAGCAAATAATAAGATAAACATTCCAATAAAATATATTCTTTTTGAAAGTGTAAGCTGTGAAAAATAATATCCAATGAAACTCAGCAAAAAAACAAATGCAATACCTACCGAAATCCAGGCCCAGATATTATAATTAAAAATACCGGTAAAGTTCTGAATCAGTTTGGCAAAACCAACTTTTGGCACTTCCTTAATTTCGTCAATGGTTAGTTTTTTGGCAAACTTCAGATTATTTAAAGTTTCGGCATCATGCGGTTTTAAGACAAGAGCCTTTTCATAATTATAAATCGACAGTGCCACTTTATTAAGTTTGTAATAACAATTTCCTAAGTTGAAATACAATTCGGCCGAGTGTTGCTTGTCTTCCTTAATAATGCTTTCATAAGTCTGCGCTGCTTGCTGATATTGCCCCTTTTGATATAAGGCATTACCCTTTTTAAAGCTGTCTTGAGCAAAGAAAACCTGTGAGATTAATAAAAAGAGATATAATATGTTTTTCATTTTCTATTTGTAATATTTTCAACTTGCGAACTTTAATGCAGCGAAAGCTAAATCAATTTTCTTAGTGAAAGTTGCGGTTAAAAAACTAAACAATTTGTTTTTCTAATTCTGATATAATTAAAACAGCCTTATCATAATCCTGTTGGATTGATGCACTAGATGCCGGAGCATAACGTGCAAATTCACAATTTTCGGTAAGATTTATAAAGCTTTGAACTGTTTCCGGATTAGAATTTCTGGATAATAGTAATTCTCGGATATTATCTTTGCTCATTTCTGAAGTTTCAATATGTAATTTGGCTTTCAGGAAATTATGCATTGCTTTTTCCAGGGCTATATAAAATGCTTCTTTATTGTTAAGTTGTTTTTTGGCCTGAGATAAATATTTCTTAGCCAGTTTATTATTCATTTTAATTCGATTACCGGTCACATCGCTGTCAATTGCCTCTTTTTTCTTCTTAGCAATGACAATTATCGGTAAAATCACGAAAGGCAGTAACAATAAGCTATAATATAAATCAGAGCCGTAAAAATCATCTTTTGCTGTCGAAACCAAAACAGTTTTTGATTTGATGTATTTAAATTGTTCCGATTTAGAAATTACATTTTTCGATGTGTGTGAAGCAACGGCTTCGGCCTGAGATGGACCATCCAAAACATCAATCATAATTTCTGGAGAAGTTATGGTTTTGTAACTGCCAGAATTTAAATCGAAATAAGAAAATTCCATTGGTTTTATAGCATATTTCCCCTTGTATTGTGGTATAATTGTATACTTGTCGGAAATTTTACCTGACATTCCTGCAAGTGATGTATTTACATTTTCATCATGAACCGGATCGTACATTTCTAATGCATTTGGCACAACAGGTTTTGGTAAGGTAAATAATTTCATGTTTCCTGTACCAGTTGCACTAACAACCAAATCAAGGCTCTCCCCATTTTTTAATGAAGTTTTTGAAGGGGTGACTTTAAAATCAAGTTTACCAACAGCACCTGTAAAGCCAATTGGTTTATTTGTTTCAGGAAGTCCTCTTACGTCAATTGTTTTGGCTCCGGCAGAAACTGTTTTGTTACTTTCAGTAATAATCATCTGCCCAAACATATCACGACGGTTCGTTGGAAGCTGAACTCCTATGTCTAAAGATAGCGGTTCAATAGTAAGTTTTCCTGGTTTTAGAGGGTATAAAATGGTCTTTTTAAGAACAACAAAATAACAACGTTCGCCTTTGTATGTGCCTTCTTCAATTTGCAGCTGTTTAATATCAATGTTCTGATTCCAAAAATCTTTATATTTTGGTTTGGCAAGTTCTTTAAAACCAGTTACACCAATTCCATAGAAGTACAATTTATAAACTACTGTAATAGGTTCATTTATATATGGATTTGTTTTTGAAATTTCTGCTACCAGATTTAAAACCTCATTTCCATTTCCTTGCTGTTGCTGCGAGTTAGGATCTCTTTCCTGAGCGACGGCATTGGTAACAGTTATTTTTATTGGAGATGTTTTGTAAACCTGACCATTGTATTCTATTGCAGCCTGTTTAATTGTCAAGGTGCCTTTTTGCTCAGGTAACAAAAAATATGAATAAATTTTCTGAAATGAACTTCTTCCATTTACCCAGGACTGACTTATTTGCTGGCTGGGTCCGCCTACAATTCTGAAACCCTCAAAAGAAGGCTGTTCGAAATTGTCTCCATCAACATTCATGATAAAGTCAATCCGAAGTCTTTCGTTAACTCCAAGCGTATTCTTGCTTACTCTGGCTTCAAATTGAACCTGAGCCATAAGTCCTTGAAAAGTGAATAGTAATAGAATTAAATATCTTTTCATTAATCGTTTAATCGTTTTTTTAGTTTAAATGTTTAATCGTAAATTCTACCAGTCTTTTTCAGTTTTAGTTGGTTTTCCTTTTACCTTTTGTGCGTTTACCTTATCCTGAATTTTCTTTTCTTCATTATTTACCGCATCTAATAGATTTTTAACTCGATCTTTTGAAATTCCTCCCGGCATAGGTTTTGGTTCTCCGTTATTGTTTGATTTATCATCTTTTTTCGGATCATTTTTACCATCTTTTTTATCCTTGTCTTTATCGCCTTTGTCGTCTTTCTTCTGATCGTCTTTGCCGTCTTTTTTGTCTTTATCCTTATTGTCGCCGTCCTTTTTCTGGTCGTCTTTTTTATCGTTCTTTTTATCCTTGTCCTTGTTTTTATCGTTTTTAGGAGGATTTTCTTTTAATTTTTGTTTGGCCAAAGCATAATTGTAACGGGTTTCATCATCAGTTGGGTCATTACGTAATGCATTTTTATAAGCTTCGACTGCCTGAGAATAATCTTTTTCCTTCATAAAAACGTTTCCTAAATTGTGAAAAGCCTTATGTTTCTGAGATTTTGTTCGGGCATTTTTAATAGCTTTTTCATAGGCAAGTTTTGCTTCTGATGCCTGATTTTGTTTGTAAATTGTATTTCCTAGATTATAAGAAGCAGCAGCTTTTTTAGGAAATTTTGATTGTGAAATTCTGTAATTTGCTTCTGCATCAACAAATTTATTCTGTTTATATTCTTCATTGGCATCTGGCAATGTTTTGTCTTTTTCCTGAGCTGAAACTGCCAAAGAAAAGGTTAGTAAAATATAAAGAAGTAAATTTTTCATTCTGTTTTTTATTTTTTTGTTCCAAATTTTATCAGAACAATTATTTCTTTTCGTTAAATAAATTCAACTCGTTTATCCAGTTTGTTTTTCTTTCCAGCAGAAAAATATCCAAAAACAACAGTAAGAAAGCAAAACCTAAAAACCATTGAAATTGTGATTGAAAATCGGCCATTTGCGTAGCTTCAAATTCTGTTTTCTGAATATTATCTAAGGCATTTTTTACATATTCCAGCACTTCTTTTGTACTTCCACCATAAACATATCCACCTTTTGTTGCTTTAGCAATCGTTTTTAGACCTTCCTGATTTAGTTTTGTAATAACAGTTTCGCCATTGTTGTCTTTTTGGTAGCTTCTAACTATTCCATTTTCTCTTAATGGAATGGTTCCACCTTTTTCAGTTCCAATACCAATAGTGATTATTTTCATCCCAATTTTATTGGCTTCTTCTGCAGCAGCAGAGGCTCCTTCAGAATGGTCTTCTCCGTCAGAAATTAAAATCAGCAGTTTGCTGGTTTTGCTTTTTTCATCAAAATAAGTAGATGATAACGTGATAGCTTCGTCTAACGAAGTTCCTTGTGATGAAACCATTCCGGGATTCATGCTTTGCAGGAACATTTTGGCTACACTATAATCTGTTGTAATTGGTAAAACCGGGAATGCGCTGCCGGCGTAAGCTACAATTCCAATTCTGTCGCTCCCTAAATTATTGATGATTTGTGAAACTAATTGTTTACTTTTTTCTAAACGACTTGGTGCCACATCTTCTGCAAGCATACTTTTTGAAACGTCAACAGCAAAAACAATATCTATTCCTTCACGTTTAACAGTTTCCATTTTAGTTCCAATTTTTGGATTAACCAAACCTATAATCAAACAGGCTAATGCCAAAAGAAATACTATTAATTTCAAAACCGGTTTAAATACAGAACTTTCCGGACTTAGTTTTTTGACCATTTCCAAATCACCAAATTCACGTTGTTTTTTTCTTTTCCAATACATATTAAAAAGAAATACACATACCAAAATTGGGATGAGAAATAATAGATATAAATATTTTTTTTCGTCTAATTCCATATAATTTTTTAAATTCCAAAAATTAAATTCCAAACTCCAATCTTTGCTGTTATTCTAAATATTAATTTTTAAATTTCAATTTTTTGTTGTTTTTTACTTTTTAAATTCCAATTTGTTATTTGGAATTTTTTAATTAAAAAAATTAAATAAAGCTTCTGTAAAGTGTGTTTCTTAAACCTATTTCTAACAACAGCAAAAATCCGGCGAACAAAACAAGTGTTCTGTATTTTTCATCATAATCGTAGAATTTTAATTCCTGGATCTCAGTAGTTTCTAGTTTGTTGATCGAATTGTATATCTCCGCCAATTTATCATTACTGGTTGCTCTAAAATAGGTTCCATCCGTTTTTCTGGCGATGCTTTTCAACAATTTTTCGTCAATTTCTACTTTTTGCATTTTGAATAAAAAACCGCCATTTGGAGCATATGCATAAGGAAATTCAGCCATTCCGTTGGTTCCAATTCCAATAGTATATACTTTTATTCCGTATTGTTTTGCGATATCCGAAGCAGTTTCAGGCTCAATGAAACCGGCGTTGTTTACACCATCAGTAAGCAGAATGATAACCCTGCTTTTTGCTTTACTGTCTTTAAGTCGGTTTACCGCGGTGGCCAGCCCCATTCCAATTCCAGTACCGTCTTGTAATACATTGTCGTATTTGATTCCTTTAATTGCCTCTAAAATAATGGCTTTATCGCTGGTAACCGGTGTTTTGGTATAGGCTTCAGAAGCGTATAAAACCAATCCGATTCTGTCATTTGGTCTTTCTTCAACAAAATCTGCAGCTACTCTTTTTAAAGCTTCCATACGGTTTGGCTTCAAATCTTTGGCGAGCATACTTCCTGAAACGTCAATTGCCATTACAATATCAATTCCCTTAGTGGTTTTTGTCTGATTACTGATATCAACCGTTCTTGGTCTTGCCAATGCAATGATTAAAGAACATAATGCAATAATCCTGAAAACATATAAGAAAGGTTTTAATTTTGTTAATAGTGATTCACTATTTTTAAAACCCTGAATTGAGCTCATTTTTAAAGTAGCAGATTGCTGGTTACGTTTCCAGAAAAACCATCCAATTGCAATTGGAATTAGTACAAACAGCCAAAAAAATTCCGGATTTAAAAAAGTTATTTTTTCCATTAGTTACTTGCTTTTTTAAGTTCAACAGAATTTAAAATTCTATCCGAAATATCATTAGCATACGTGTCTCCCTCTTCATGAAATATAGCAATTTGCTGTATACCGCCATCTTGTTTAAACATCAGGACTTCATAATAAAGTTTAGTGCTGGATTTGAGGCTTCCATTGATAAGATTAAAAGTTCCATAGCCTTTTATACCAGTAATCCCTTCTTTGGTTTCAAAATCTTCTTGTTTTACAATCATATCTTTAGCCCCTTGAGCTTCAATTACTTTTAAGTTTCCTTCAAGTGCTTTTGACAAATCAATTTCTGTCGGGTTTTTAAATTTTGCAGTAGAAACCGTAATATAAAAGTTATCCAATAAGCTTCCATAACCAAAGAGCTGCATTTCTTTAATTAAAGCCATTGCCTCTTTTGGCAACACTTTTTGAGTGTCAAGTCGTTTTAGGACCCTTGGGGTTTCAACTAAAACACCAGGATTTCCATATTCACTTTTCACCCATTCTCCTTCCAGTAGTTCTTTGGTTGGATGTCCGATGATATTATCTTTTACGTAATTAAAACCTTTTGTTACAATAAAATAAGTAGTAGTTGCTGTCAATAAAAAGACCACTGTAGCAATCGCAATGGTTATACGTTTGTTTCTTTTTTTCTTTAATTGAAGCTTGATTTGCTTTTGCTTTTGTGCCTCATTTAGCAGTAGATCTTCTTCCTCAGCTGGTACTTCAGTCGGAATAGCATTGTCAAGCGTTAAGATTGCTTTCTGAATTTTGTTTCGGTCTTCGGTAATTTCAAATTCTAAAGGTTTTGATTTTGCAAATTTTACCAGATCGGCCTGTCTTAAAACACGTTCCAGATTTTCAACTGTTTCAGGAGTCAGGCTCATTTTCTTTTTGGTAGAAGCTGTTTTAAGCCCCTGAATCAATTCAGAAGTTGTGCTTTCCATAGCCGGAATGTGGATCGCTTCTTCAATATAATTACGGGCAATGTCTGTTAACTCACTGTAATACTCTTTTATTTCACCTTTTTGCCAAAGTTCTTTTTTCTCCAGTACGTTTAATAAACTGGTCGCTTTTTCAATTGGAGTTTTATAAATTTCTTCCTCAATTTTTTTCTGCTGGCGTTTTTTAATGAACCAATATACAAAAGCACCAATTGCTAAGATTAATAAAAAACCTAAAAGATATTTCCACCAATCTCCAATTCCGTTGTCAACAGTAGAAATATCTTTGATGTCGTACATTTTTTGTTGTAAAGTGTCTACTTTTACACTGGCAACTTCAACCCGAATTGAGTCTGTTAGATAGGGTTTTTTATCAATCAAAATTTTGATGCTCGGAATTGTATATTTTCCGGAATCAAATTGAGTTAAGCCATATTTTTTAATCAGTTCGTAGTGGTCATTTTTTTTGACAGTATCAATTGGATACGATTGAATTACTTCTAAAGCACCAATGTTTTTTAGCTTAGGAAAAACAACTTTAGATTTTGAACTCACCACGGTTTTAAGCGTTAACTTAAACTCGGCACCAATTTTATTTTTTGTAGTATCAATACTTGTTTCTACTTGTTTTTTTTGTGCAAAAACAGCTGAAGAAAGTAAAAATAAAAATATGTAAAATTTTAATTTCATTTGATTTTTGATTTCAGATTTTAATCTAAAATGAATACTTAAATGCGTGATCCATTTTTAAGCAAATTTTTATTTTATGATATTTAACTCAAATTAATCTACTCTAAGAACTCTAATGTTTGAAGTTATCTTGATTTGAAGTAACCCAAAAGTTTTGTTACGTAATTCTCATCAACTCTTGTATTCACTACTCCTGCACCAGATTTACTGAAAATATCTTTGAAATAATTTACTCGCTCCTGATAATGTTTTTCGTAATTCATCCTTACTTTTTTGGAACCCGTATCAACTAATTGGATTTTACCGGTTTCAGCATCAAGCATTGTTACCATTCCTAAATTCGGGATTTTTTCTTCACGGATATCATACACACGAACGCCTGTAATATCATGTTTTTTAGAAGCAATTTTTAAAGTATGCTCATAATTTTCAGACATGAAATCTGATATCATAAAAATGATGGCTTTCTTTTTTTGCGTCCCTGATAAGAATTTCAAAGCCTGAGCGATATCTGTTTTTTTACTTTTCTGTTCAAATTCGATTAATTCTCGAATAATTCTCAAAACATGCGAACGTCCTTTTTTTGGAGGAATATACAATTCGATAATATCCGAAAACAATATTAAACCTATCTTATCATTATTTTGTGTAGCCGAAAAAGCCATCGTGGCTGCAATTTCAGTCACGATGTCTTTCTTAAACTGACTTTTTGAGCCAAAACCTTCAGAACCAGAGATATCAACCATTAAAACCATGGTCAATTCGCGTTCTTCTTCAAAAACTTTTACGTGGGCTTCATTATAGCGTGCGGTTACATTCCAATCGATGTTACGAATATCATCGCCATATTGATATTGACGCACTTCGCTAAAAGTCATCCCGCGCCCTTTAAATGAAGAATGGTACTCTCCCGAAAAGATATGATTGCTCAGTCTTTTAGTCTTGATTTCTATTTTCCGTACTTTTTTTAAAAGCTCTTTTGTATCCATTTGTGATTTGGTTTACGGTTGTTGGTTGTTGGTTAATGGGGTTATACCCATCAACAAAAAACGATCAACCATCAACTTTTTAAGGTACTTCAATCTCGTTTACGATTTTATTGATGATGTCTACAGAAGTAATATTTTCGGCTTCAGCCTCATACGTTATCCCAACTCTGTGACGTAAAACATCATGTACAACGGCACGAACATCTTCTGGAATAACATAACCACGACGTTTGATGAAAGCGTAACATTTTGCTGCATTGGCAAGGTTGATGCTTCCACGTGGCGATGCTCCAAAGCTAATAAGAGGTTTTAAGTCGGCAAGTTTGTATTTCTCCGGGTAACGAGTAGCAAAGATGATATCTAAGATATATTTTTCGATTTTTTCGTCCATATAAACTTCACGAACAGCTTCTTGTGCGCGAAGAATTTGTTCTACAGAAACCACAGGATTTACTTTTTCGTAAGTTCCTTTTAAGTTTTGACGAATTACAAAACGTTCTTCATCAATTTTTGGATAATCAATAACTGTTTTCAACATAAAACGGTCAACTTGAGCTTCAGGAAGCTGATAAGTTCCTTCTTGCTCAACAGGGTTTTGAGTTGCCAATACTAAAAACGGACGATCAAGTTTAAAAGTCGTATCGCCAATAGTAACTTGTTTTTCCTGCATCGCCTCCAAAAGTGCAGACTGAACTTTAGCAGGAGCACGGTTAATCTCATCGGCCAGGACAAAATTAGCGAAGATTGGCCCTTTTTTAATCGAAAATTCGTTAGCTTTAATGTTGTAAATCATCGTTCCGACAACATCGGCAGGTAATAAATCCGGAGTAAACTGGATACGGCTAAAAGAACCCTGAACTGCTTGCGATAATGTATTTATCGCTAACGTTTTGGCCAAACCAGGAACACCTTCAAGCAAAATGTGTCCTTGTCCTAAAAGACCAATTAGTAAACGCTCGACCATATGCTTCTGGCCCACAATAACTTTGTTCATTTCCATTGTAAGAAGGTCTATAAAAGCACTCTCTCTTTCAATTTTTTCATTAATCGCTCTAATGTCTAAAGTCGTTGTATTTTCTTCCATATAAATATTTTTAAAACCTTGATTTCTATGCCTAACTTTTGAGAGTGCAAATTGAATATTTTTTGAGAAGTAAGATGTTAAAAAATGGTTAAAACTTCGACCAATACACCAATTTTAAGGACGAATTGTGATTCTATTTTTATATTTTTAAGAACTTTGGTGATTATGCTTTATTGGCAGATAATAATCATTGAAAATAATATAATAAAACATGTACAAAACAATGTTATCACCTATAATTTCAGGTACTATGAATTGGGGTGTCTGGGATAAAAATCTTTCGCGAAAGGAAATGGAAAACACAATACAGCTTTGTGTCGAAAATAAAATAACCACTTTTGACCATGCTGATATTTATGGTGATTATACTACAGAAACCGATTTTGGAAAAGCATTTTATAATAGCAAAATTTCTCGCGAAAAAATACAATTAATAACCAAATGCGGTATTCAGATTATTGCTGAAAACCGTAAAAATAAAATTAAGCATTATGATTATTCTAAAAACTATATTATTTGGTCTGTTGAAGAATCACTTAAGAAGCTAAAAACAGATTACATTGACGTTGTTTTATTGCACAGACCAAGCCCGTTAATGCAGGCTGATGAAATAGCGGAAGCAGTTGAGAAATTAAAATCGGAAGGAAAAATCATTGATTTCGGACTTTCGAATTTTACCAGTTCACAAACTGAATTAATTCGCCAGAAAACAGAGGTTAGCTATAATCAGGTACAATTTTCGGCTACGAATTTTGAACCTATGATTGACGGAAGCTTTGATTATATGCAGACTCACGGAATTCGTCCATTGTCATGGAATCCGCTCGGAACAGTCTTTAGGGAAGATAACAAAAAAACCCGTCGTTTAAAAAAATTGCTTTCTGTTTTGGTAGAAAAATATAGTTTGGGTTCAGATACGCTTTTACTTGCGTGGATTTTGAAACATCCGGCAGGAATTATGCCAATTGCAGGAACTGTAAATGTAGCCAGAATTCAGTCTCTTATGAAAGCCGTTGAATTAGATTTTGATACGGAAGACTGGTTTGCAATCTGGACAGAAAGCATGGGGAATGATGTGGCATAATAAAAAAACAAAGATTAGAAAAATTGTCAAAGAAGGATTAAATATAATTTATTCTTCTAATTGGTGATAAAAAAAATAACAGCATGAAAAAAACAGTTTTAATTACTGGAGCAACAAGCGGAATCGGAAGAGCTACAGCTCAAATATTGGCACGTAATCATTATAAGGTTATTATTTGCGGAAGACGAAAAGAAAGGTTAGCAAAACTCGAAAATGAACTTTCGGAATATACAGAAGTACATTCTTTGGTTTTTGATGTGCGGGATAAAAAGACAGTTTTTGAAAGTATAAATTCATTGCCGGAATATTTTTCGGAAATTGACGTTTTAATTAATAATGCAGGGAACGCACATGGGTTAGATCCTATTCAAAACGGAAATATTGATGATTGGGATGCGATGATTGACATCAATGTGAAGGGGCTTTTGTATGTTTCAAAAGCGATTATACCGCAGATGATTGAAAGAAAGTCGGGGCATATTATCAATATTGGTTCCATTGCCGGTAAAGAAGTTTATCCAAACGGGAATGTATATTGCGCTTCAAAACATGCAGTTGATGCTATTAATAACGGAATGCGAATGGATTTGAATCCATACGGAATTAGGGTAGGTGCAATTCACCCAGGAATGGTTGAAACAGAGTTTAGTGAAGTGCGTTTTAAAGGCGATGTAGACAGAGCATCGAATGTTTATAAAGGTTTAGACGCCTTACAAGCTGAAGATATTGCAGATATTATTCATTTTGTAGTATCCAGAAAATACTATGTTAATATTGCTGATTTAATTGTGTACCCAACGGCACAGGCATCGGCAACAATAGTCAATAAGAATATTTAGATTATTTGGTATTGGATTTCTTAGATTTTAGACTAGCTTAGACAGCGGATCTAAAATTATTAAATATTTAACAGGTTCAATGCTAAGAAGAATAAAAATCTAACATTTAAGAAGTCCAGTTAAATGATTAACAAACGCCTTTTAATAAAAAATCTGCTCGCTCATAATGATGAGAGCAGTTTTTATGATAAAAAAAGACAGTTGAATTTACATTCCCGTGAAGGAAAAGGAAAGTTTTTAAAACATATTTGTGCGTTATCCAATTCCAATCCAACGAATAATTCTTATATAGTGGTGGGTGTTGAAGATCAGGATAACGAAATTGTTGGGGATGATTTCTTTGATGACAGCCGAATACAAAATCTGGTCAATGCTTTTTTAGAAAATCCGCCTAGAATTCAGTACGAAAATGTACCATTTCCGAATCTTCCAAAAGATAAAGTAATAGGATTGGTTACGATTAAACCCAAAAGTAAAATTTCGTATTTTAAAAAAGGAATTCATACCATTCTTGCCAACAGTGTTTTTATAAGGCGTGGCAGTAATTCGGTTCCGGTAGAAGGTGAAATTGAAAAAAACTACCAGAATACAGAAACTGTGATCGGAATCGAAAATAGTTCGCGAAACAGTATTCAATATACACTCGACGGGGTATTTGATTTTATGAATTTCAGACATAAAGATATGTCTCCTAAATATCTTGTATTTAAAGAATTGTTTGTGATTTGCTGGGCGGGAGTGCCTAAAAAATCAAGAGACAAAACCTTTCTTTCCCGCGTAGATATTGAGTTAATAAATGAACAGATTAAACTTTTCTATTCCGCGCAAGATGTAGTAACCATTGTTTTTGATGATGATAGTTTTACCATAACAGAGTATGTTCCGTTAGGTTTAAATGATAAAACCAGTTATTACCCTTTAGAAAAACAAACTATTCATTTTTTTGATAACGGTTACTATAAAATTGATAGTCAAATGCTTTTTCATCCACCCGAGTTTAATAAGCGAATGCTCTTTCATATTTATAATTCGAATGTAGCCTTGCTTCAAAAACTTCAAAAAGGTTTTGCTTTATCAGAACGGGAATTTAAAGATTTAGAAAATCTTCCCTCTACTTTTATGATTTGTTATCTGAATGGTTTTGATGATGCCAAACAAAAACTAATTGATGCAAAATTACTTTTAAAACCATTTGGGCAAGTGTATTTGTCGTTTAAGGAAGCTTTGCGAATTTTGCGAAAAATGAAATATGATTTTCAGGAAGGTCCAAAGTCATAAAAGGTTCAAATGCTTTTTTGAATTGACTTTCGCCGAATTATTGTTTAAGAAAAATCATTGATAAATCAAGTATTTACTGATTTTTTCATACGGAAATAAAATCTCTTTTGGGCCATCAGCATAAGATGCAGCTTCGTAAGAATTGTAATAAAGAAGGAGTCCTTCGTCAGTATAAAATATATTTTGGGGCAATTGAAAAGTATCTTTTTCGAACATCAAACCGGTTGCATTTATATTTACCTGGGCAGGAATTTTATATTTGCTTCGGAATTCTTTTTCGGCGAAAGCCTTAAACTCATTTTCATTTTTAAATAATTCATCACAAAAAATGGTTTTCCCGGTATTTGGATTGAATATCAAAGAACGATAACCCTGATAGCCATGAGCGCCACCTGTAAAGGTATAATGATCAAGTTTTATATTTAAAATCTGATCAGATTGATATTCGACATTTCCTTTAACTGTGGCTTCCCAGCCAAATGTTTCGCTTGGAAATTTTCTATGCATTTCTTCGTAGGAGGCAATAAAAGAGTCAGTCAGATTATTATAATCTTTAGCGTCTGATGGTTTTTCTCCAAAATAAAGGATTTCTTTTAAAACGCTTAATATCTTTTTGTTGATGCTGTCTGCTACTACAGGAATATTTTTTGCAACCGGCACATCAATTGTAATTTTAGGACAATCTTTTTTGCAGGGTATTTTAGATTCTTTTTCAAAAACCTCGTTTTCAATAGTTAATGTTTTAGTGCATCCGGTTAGTAAAATAAGCACCATTACAAAAATAGAGTAGTATTTCATCTTCAAAAGTGTTAATTATATACAAAGGTAATAAGTTGTGTCAGGATAAGAATAAATTAAACGGTAAATTTGTACAAAATTTAAGAATTTAAATACGCTAACTATATGAAATTCAATACTAAAGTTATACATGGTGGTCAGCATCATGATCCAAGTACGGGAGCAGTAATGCCCCCGGTATATCAAACTTCAACTTTTCTTCAGACAAGTCCGGGACAGCCATTGGGAGATTATGAGTATAGCCGGGCATCAAATCCTACTCGTACGGCATTAGAAAATGCCTTGGCAAGTATTGAAAACGGTACTCGCGGACTGGCTTTTTCATCTGGTTTGGCTGCAACAGATTGTATTTTAAGATCTTTTAAAGCCGGAGACGAGATAATAGCCATGGACGATTTGTATGGAGGAACTTATAGAATGTTCTCAAGAATTTATAAAGATTCAGGAATTAAATTCCACTTTGTGGATATGACTGATCTTGCAAAGTTGAAGTCTTTGATTAACGAAAACACAAAATTGATTTGGGTTGAAACACCCACTAATCCGTTAATGAAATTGGCTGATATTGAAGAAATTGCCAAAATCACAAAAGAGAATAAAATCTGGCTTGCTGTAGACAATACTTTTGCAACACCTTATTTACAAAAACCTCTGGATCTGGGTGCAGATATCGTGATGCATTCTGCAACAAAGTATCTAGGAGGTCACTCTGATGTTATTGCCGGAGCTTTAATTGTAAAAGATGAGACGTTGGGAGAGCAATTACATTTCCAACAATTTGCAACCGGAGCAACTTTGGGACCAATGGATAGTTTTTTGGTTTTAAGAGGAATTAAAACACTTTCGTTACGAGTACAAAGACATTGTGAAAACGGAGAGAAAGTTGTGGAATTTTTAAGTAACCATCCAAAAATAAAAACAGTTTATTATCCCGGATTACCAGATCATCCGTTTCATGAAATTGCTAAAAAACAAATGAAGGCTTTTGGCGGAATGGTATCTTTTACATTTGTTTCAGGAAAAAAAGAAGATTCAATTTCTTTTTTAGAAAAATTGAAGGTGTTTACATTAGCTGAATCTTTAGGAGGTGTAGAATCATTAGCGAATCATCCGGCTTTGATGACACATGCTTCAATTCCTGCAGATAAAAGAGCCGAAGTTGGAATTACAGATGATTTGGTTCGTTTGAGTGTTGGTATCGAAGATGCCGAGGATTTAATAGCCGATTTAAAACAAGCTTTATCATAAAAACAATAAACCCCAACTCGAAAGAATTGGGGTTTTGTCTTTTATATTTTTTTTTTAGAATTCTAAATAATGGGAATATCCAAAATTGAACCAAACTTGAGAATCTTTTGCTTTGTTTTCTTTATAAAGATCTCTATTAGGATTTAATCCATCAATCCAGTCTGAATTGAATCCCTGATAACGTACTTCAAAAAGCAAATCATTCATTTCGTCTAATTTGTATTGAACTCCTACGCCAAGAAGGACTGAAAATGTAACACCGCTTTCTGTAGAAAAACCATATTTATTACCTTCTGAAGGTATCAAATACTTGTCTGGAGTAGTAGCAGGAATTCCCAAAGGCCCAAGAGAAGAGTCAGCATGTGTACTATAATAACTTGCCATGGCACCAACGCTCAGGTAAGGATAAAAACTTCCTACATATTTTTCGAATTCGTGAATTGTTGTAAAAGGTGAAAAATTTAATTGGGTTCCTATATTTAATAAAGTAGTTTTTCCACTCATAGCTTTAAGCTTTTCCTTTGTTAATGAAGGCTTTCCTTCTACCCAGCGGCCATAATGTTGGAAATTGGTTTTAGTAAACGAAATTTCAGAGCGAAATTTAAAATGCTCATTGAAATATTCATTCCCATTTGCAGCTGATGAAAAGTTCAGCCAGTGAACGGCACCAATTCCAAATCCGGTATTTCCAATATTTGTAGAATTATCGTGTCTCTGTCCATAATCGGACTGAAAAGCTACGGGACCAAATATAAAACCAATTTCGTGGGCCAATTGTGCATTTGATACCGTGGTAATACCAAATATTGTAAAAAAAGTTAGGGCTATTTGCTTGAACATGAGTTTTTGGGCTTTCAAATATTGGCAAATATATAAAAAACATAATCCATTTTAAATAATTAATTCTTCAATTAAAAAATAAGTAACAAATCACTTAAAAAGCTAATCATAATATGGGATTTAAAATGAAAAATAATAGTTGTAAATGGGAAACTTAATTTTGTTTGAAAAAAGCATAATTCTTGTAAAAATGTTATAAAAATAATTTTCTGATTCTGAATTTGATATACCTTTGTTGTGAATAACGAAAACGTTTTCTTAAGTGTATTTTCTTATTTAACAGATACAAATAACAATTTGTTTGAACAATTTATTTCAAAACGATGAAACAAAAAATAAATGAGTTTATGGCTCTTGTAGAGTCCAAAAACCCAAATGAGCCTGAATTTCTTCAAGCCGTTAGAGAGTTTGCAGAAACGGTAATCCCGTTTATTGCCGAACAAAAAAAATACGATGGAAAAAACCTACTTCTTAGAATAGCTGAGCCGGAGCGTTCTATAATTTTTAGGGTTCCCTGGGTTGATGATAAAGGAGAAATTATTGTAAATAGAGGTTTTAGAATTCAGATGAATTCAGCAATTGGACCTTATAAAGGTGGAATCAGATTTCATCATACAGTAAATCTTTCTGTTTTGAAATTTTTGGCTTTTGAACAGGTTTTTAAAAATAGTCTCACAACACTTCCAATGGGAGGAGGAAAAGGAGGTTCTGATTTTGATCCTGAAGGAAAATCAGACGCTGAGGTTATGCGTTTTTGTCAATCATTTATGACTGAATTATGTCGTCATATAGGTCCGGCTTTAGATGTTCCGGCAGGAGATATTGGAGTTGGATCAAGAGAAATTGGTTATTTATTTGGTCAGTATAAAAGAATTAGAAATGAGTTTACCGGTGTTTTAACCGGAAAAGGACTTGCTTATGGAGGTTCATTAATAAGACCTGAAGCTACTGGTTATGGAGTTGTATATTTTACAGAACAAATGTTGCGTACAATAGGACATGAGATAAAAGGAAAAACAGTTGCGATTTCAGGATTTGGAAATGTTGCCTGGGGAGTTGCTTTAAAAGTAAATGAGTTAGGTGGTAAAGTAGTAACTATTTCAGGTCCTGATGGCTATATTTATGATGAAGAAGGAATTTCAGGAGATAAAATTGATCATATGCTTGAAATGCGAGCAAGTGGTGATAACAGAGCAGAGATTTATCTTAAAAAATATCCAAAAGCGGTTTTTCATAAAGGGAAAAGTCCATGGGAAGTAAAAGTCGATATTGCTATTCCGTGTGCGACTCAAAATGAATTAAACGGAGAGGATGCTAAGAAGCTTATTAAGAATGGTGTCTTATGTGTAACTGAAGCTGCAAATATGCCTTCAACACTAGATGCAATTAAATTGCTTTTGAAAAACAAAGTGTTATTCGCGCCAGGAAAAGCTGCAAATGCTGGTGGTGTAGCGGCATCTGGTTTAGAAATGACTCAAAATTCAATTCGACTAAACTGGACAAGTGAAGAAGTTGATTTAAGATTAAAAGAAATAATGGTTGGAATTCATAACCAATGTAAAAAATATGGGGCAGGCAAAGATGGTTATGTTAACTATGTAAAAGGTGCTAATATAGCAGGATTTGTAAAAGTAGCGGATGCTATGCTTGCTCAGGGAGTAGTGTAGTTTTATCAAAAATTTCAAAAAATGCCTTCATTCATCTTTAATCAGGATAGAATCGGAGGCATTTTTAGTTTATTAAATTTCAGGGTGTTTTAAAAAATAATAATTTAAAACAGAACAAAAATCAAATACTTTCGTTTGTGTTATATTTGTCAATCTGAATCTTCCAAATAATGAAAAAAAGATTTTTATATATTTTATTTTTTATAGCGCTCCAAAACAGCTTTTCACAAAGTAAATTGTCCTGGCAGGGGTATTTTTCATATAATAATATTAAAGATGTTTCAGTTTCAGGAAAGGCAATTATTGCTGCGTCAGAAAATGCTTTGTTCTATAAAAATACAGTTACAAACATTATTAAAACAACCACAACTATTGATGGTCTTTCCGGACAAACAATCTCATCGATGTATTATAGTGAAGCTTCAAATAAAACATTAGTAGGTTATGAAAATGGTTTGATGATTGTTATAAATGAAAAGGATGGCAGTATTTTGAAAGTTGTAGATATTATCAATAAACAATTGCCATCGGGAATAAAAAAAATCAATCATTTTATGGAACATAATGGGTTGATATATGTTTCGTGTGATTTTGGAATTGTGCAGTTTGATTTATCCACTTCGCAATTTGGAGACACTTATTTTATTGGTGATTCCGGAGCAGAAATTAGTGTAAAACAAACTACTTTTTTTGATGGGTTTATTTATGCAGCGACTTCAAATGGGATTAGAAGGGCAGATAGTACCAATGCAAATTTAGTCGATTATAACCAATGGTCAGTTGTGAATTCTGGTGAATGGTCGAGCGTTGAAGCTTTGGATTCAGAGCTAATTGCAATTAATACAGCTGGCTATGCTCATCGCTATAATTCGAATGTTTTTATTGGGTTTTCACAGCTTCCACAGCCTTCTTTAGATATGCGTGCAGTTAATCATAATTTATTTATTACGACATCAAATGCTGTGTATGTTTATAATAATCAAATGATTCTTAATCGTCAGATTACAAATACTGAGGTTTCGGATGTTGGTTTAAGTTTTACCTGCGCAACATTACTTGGAAATGTTATTAGTATCGGAACTAAAGAAAATGGGGTGTTTTCATCTACTCTTTCAGGAGTTTCTGCTTTTGAAAACAATACTCCGGCTGGTCCTTTAAGAAATAACATTTTTTCAATAGATGCGGTTTCAAATCAAATCTGGGTTGTTTATGGAGACTATAATGTGTCATATAATCCGTATTCCTTAGATAGTTACGGGATTAGTAAATATAGTTCTTCGGGTTGGCTGAATATTCCTTACTCTCAGGTTTTTGATGCTAAATCAATGACTCGTATTATAGTAAATCCAAATAATGAAAATCAGGTGTATGCCAGTTCTTTTTTTTCAGGATTGTTAAAAATTGAAAACGATATTCCATCTATTTTATACAATGAGAAAAACAGTGGTTTGGAAACTTTAACCTTCTTAGGCCCCACTTATATTGATGTTCGTATAAACGGAACTGCGTTTGATAAGGCAGGAAATCTATGGATAACTAATAGTCTAGTTAAAAATGGACTGAAGGTTTTAAAAACCAATGGGCAATGGCAAAGTTATGCTATGACAAGCATTCTGGATGATGCTGAAAATACTTCTTATGGGGATATTGTTGTTGATAAAAATAATACAAAATGGATAGCAAATAATAGAAATGGAGTCATTGGTTTTAATGAAGCATCCAATACATACAAAAAAATAACTGCCGGAACTGATACAGGAAACTTACCAATTTATGATGCCAGATCCCTGGCGGTTGATACTAAAAATCAGCTTTGGATAGGAACAACAAAAGGACTTCGTGTTCTGTCTAATGTTGGGAGTTTTCAAAATGATGCCCAATTAAAAACGAATCCGATTATTATTGTAGAAGATAATTTGGCACAAGAATTATTATACGAACAATTTATTACTTCAATTGAAGTGGATGGAGCTAATAATAAATGGATTGGTACTGTCGATTCAGGAGTTTTTATGGTATCACCTAATGGTCAGGAAACGAAGTATCATTTTACTATAAATAATTCGCCGCTTCCAAGTAATGTTATAAATGATGTTAAAATTAACAATACAACAGGTGAGGTATTTATCGCTACTGATAAAGGAATGATTTCTTTTAAGGGATCGTCTACAGAAGCTAATGAAAATTTGAACAATGTATATATCTATCCAAATCCGGTTCGTCCTGCTTATTCAGGAACTGTAAAAATTGCAGGTTTACTTGATAAAGCTAATGTAAAAGTAACTGATATAGAGGGTAATCTGGTTTATGAAGCCATATCCGAAGGAGGAACAATAGAATGGGATACTACAGCTTTTGGCAGATACAAAGTGGCATCTGGCGTATATATGGTTTTTATTTCAGCTCAGGATGGAGGAGAAACTAAAGTCAAAAAAATAATGATAATTCGATAGTTTTGTCTCAATTTTCGGTCTTCTTAAAAAATAGAAATGCCATTTATTGAAGAAGTCTAAAATCTAAAAATCTAATTTTGTTAGTTAAAACCAAAGCAATCGTTATTTCGGCATTAAAATTTCAGGAAAAAAGCCTAATTGTAAAATGCTTTACGCTTTCAAGTGGACTGAAGTCTTATTTTGTACGTGATGCTTTTTCTGCTCGGAAAACAAGTCAGAAGATTGCTTATTTTCAGCCTTTATCTATTTTGGAAATTGAAGCAGTTCATAAAAACAAAGGAACGCTGGAAAATTTCAAAGAAATAAAAACAGCTGTTGCTTTTCAAACAATTCACACAGATCTGATAAAAAGCACAATGGTGATGTTTATTTCCGAAGTGCTGCATCATTCTATTCAGGAAGAAGAAAAAAACGAATCGTTGTTTGTGTTTCTAGAGACAGCTTTGTCGTGGTTGGATCATCATAGTGAAATCTCTAATTTTCATTTAATATTACTGCTTGAAACTACTAAATATCTTGGTTTTTATCCTGATGTTTCGGATTTGGATTTGCCTTATTTTGAAATGAATGAAGGTGTCTTTACTTTATTTCATGGAATTACAGCACTCACAGCACATGAAACCAATTTGCTTAAAAAACTATTAGAATTGAAATTTGATAATGATCAGAAAATTTTTCATGTAATCGAGAGGCAGTTATTGCTAAAAATTCTAATTGATTATTATAGCTTTCATTTAGATGGATTTAAGAGGCCAAAATCACTAGACGTCCTTAAAGAAATATTTTCTTAAACTGATTCCTATTTTTATATATTTGCGCAGTGAATTTTTGTTAAAATTTTGCTAATTATTTTTATAAGAAATGATTGCGATAACAAAATTTTTGGCTTAATTATTAATTCTTTTAAAGAAAAAACTGCTATGAAGAAAATTACATTTTCGATTTTTTTGCTTTTATTAATGAATGTTTCGGCGTTTTCCCAAAGGAAATATGACGAAATAATTACCACAGAGAACAATGTACAAGACATGGTTCAGAATGAAATAACAGGTATTGTTGTTTTTAAAGAAGGAGGTTCTATAAAAGGTTTAGATCCTGAAACAAAAAAAATTGTTTGGACGTTAACCAAAGAAGATTTCGGAACAATTACCGGTAAAGACATTTTAACAGATCCAGAATTAGGGACTCTCTTTAAAGAAAAAAGAGATCTAACTACCGTTCCAGGAAGTCCTTATGTTGAAGCTTACATCAACTCAAAATACCTAATTGTCAACACGGATACTGGTAAAGTAGTTTACAACTCTTCTAAAGAATCTTTCTGGGTATTTCAATCAGATTTTATTCCAGAAACAAATGAATACCTTCTTACTTTGAAAAAAGATGGAGATATGGCAATCGCTTTATTGGATATGGCAACAGGAGAACTTAAATGGACTACAACTGTTGATAAAGCAAAAGCTATGATTAGTTTTTCTTTGAAATTATCTGCCAATACAAACAAAGCAAAAATTAACGGAAACACTATTTATTATTTACTTTACGGTAATTTATATTCTTTTGACAAAGAAACAGGAAAATTAAACTGGAAAGCAACAGAAGAATATACAAAATTCTTTGAAACACAAAACGATAAAAATATTGTTGTAGTTAACGCTGCTGGTTTCTTCTCTAACAAACAATACTTGAATGTTTTAAGTACAGACAATGGAAAAAGTATCTGGAAAGAATCTATCAAAACAAAACAAGTTGTTTATCTAGAAGACTGGGGAACAAAATTATTAGTGGCTCACAATAGCGGTTTTAACTTTTTTGATTTAAAAACAGGAGAGAAAATCTGGAAAAAAGATGCTCGTGGTGATGGATTAAAAAGAGTAATTCCTATCGAACAGGATTTCTTATACGTTGCAGAAAATGAAATGATGTTGATTAACAAAGAGGGAGAAAAACTTTGGAAAAAATTCATCGAAATTTCTGATGACAAAGAAGACCCAATTTATTACTTAGGAAAAGTGGGTGAAAAAGTAATGTATCTTACAGGTACTTATGGAAACATGGTGGATTATAAAACCGGAGTTAAACTTTGGAAACGTAACATCAATTTTGATAAAAACCGTCCAGTTTTACCAGCTTTTGATGAAGCTTCAAACGCTTATTTAGTTTACAACGACGAAAAATTATACAAATTTGATCCAAGCATTAACGATAAGCCAGAGCCTTTCGCTAAAGTAAACATCAAAAAAGAAAAAGAATTAAACAGTATCGAATTGTTCCCTTGGGGAGTTGTTCTTTCAGGACCAGTTGAAGTAATGGGAGTTAATTTAGACGGAACTGTAAAATATCACCATGTATACACGCAACCTGGAGAAACAGGAAGACGTCTTATGAAAAGTGCTGCCATTGCAGGAAGCATTGGTTTAGGAATTGGTTCAGGAGTAAGTGCTATACAAGGCTCTGAATTGACAATGACATATCGTGATTCTAATGGAAACATGAGATCTGCAGTTGTTAGAGAAGAAAATTCATCAAAAATGAAACAATCTAGAGACATGGCAGCTGGTTCAGCAGCTCTTGGAGTTGTAGCGGCCAAATTTAATTCTCGTTTTAATGCAATGAAACAAAACAGAGATTTCTCTTATATTTTTGCAAAAGCAGATACAGGAGAAAAAATTCTTGTAAAAGTGAACAAATCTGATGGCGTTGAGGTTGATAAAATTATCTTCATCAACAACAAACCTCTTTATGAAATAGATCCAGCGACACAAAATATATTTTATGTTTCGGATAAGTCTATTCAAATTTTTAATAAAAAATAAAAACCCAAAGCCATCAGAAAGAAATTCTGATGGCTTTTTTTTGCCTATGAAAAAAATATTACTCTTTATAGCTTTGCTTGTAATTGCTTCAATTCAGGCACAAGAAAAAATAAGCTCAAAAAAGAAGAAATTTTATATACCCGTAATTAAATATTCAGAATTTCCTGTTCTTGATAATGCTTTAACGCAAACTACTTTTTATCAAATGGATAAAGAGTTAATACAAGAGGAAATTATTTTGAAGAAAAAATATTTTCACATCGATGGTTTTATAAAAGATCCTGCAAACGGAAAACTGAAAATTTACTTAACCGTTGCATTACCCAAATTTAATGCAACAAAAGTAGATAGTACTTTTGATAAAAAAAGAAACAGCTGGCAATTTCAGGTTTATTCTAACTATGATGTAAAAATAAAAGTGGATGCCAAGTGTGGAGATAAAATTTTATTTACCCAGGATTTTAATAGTACTGAATCTCGCATAGTAGGAGGTACATACGAAAAAGGCAAGGTAAAACTTGCTGTTGAGTTAAGTAATAAAAGAAGTGCACTAGCCGAAAAAGATGGTGATTATTCTGCAGAAGAATTAGGAATGGATCATATCATTTTTAGTTCTGTCGACAGAATTCAGAATTATCTAAATTATAAATTGGCTTATTATGTAGATGAATCTAAAATAAAGTTTGAATTTGTAACTTCAAAAGGACATTCAGAATACAATCAGATGTTGGCGTTTGAGAATGAAATTACAGCTCAAATGGAAAAAGTTACGCTTGAAAAAGGTTTAGATGAAAAGCTATTAACGCCACATTTGCAATATCTGGAAAGTTTACTGGTTAAATATCCGCCTTCACCTGCAAACGAAAATATCCGGTTTATTGTAACCAACAATTTGGCTGAAACTTATTTTTTGCTTGAGAATAAAGAAAAAGCATTACTGTATGCTAATTTGCTAGTCGAGAATGACAAACAGGATTCAAGAGGATCTTCGATTATTAAAAAAGTAAATAATGGCTATTTTGCCGATAAAAAAATAAGAAGCCATACGACCCGTTTTGCCGATCTTAAAAAATTAGGCGTTCAGATTGCCGAAGAAAAAGAAGAACGAAGATTAGCTTTTTTTGAAAAAATAGCGCTGCAGGAAGAAGAGTGGGAAGTAGAAAAAGCAGCCAGAGAAGCAAATGTAGAGAAAGCAAGAATGCAAAGATTTAATATGCTTGATTCGATACCTTATCAGCTAAATGCTAATTTACTAGCCAAAGTAATTGCTAATTTAGGCGGAAGCGAAGCCCTAAAGAAAATCGAAAAAGCACATTTGTTTTCTAAACTTAAAATCGAAGGAAATAATGTGACTCAAACTGAAGAAAAATGGGCAACGAACTCGAATTATATTCTTAGAAAAAAAATGCCGGAGAGTTATTATGAAATTGTAAACGGTGCCGAAGCCTGGAGCCACGACGATCGCGAAAGCGGTTTAAATGCAAAATGGACGAAATTAACCGCGTATGATTTTGGCAATTTGTCTAAAAATGTTGATTTAATAAATTTCCTTACAGATTTAAGATTGGATTTGTGGAATAATTTTGAAGTTTTACCAGATGAAATGTACGAAGGAAGAGAATGTTATCATTTGAATTATTTTGAAAAAACATTAAGTACCGGAAACAGAACAATTCCTAAAACAGATTATCACGTTTTTATCGATAAAGAAAACTTCAATATCGTTTCTACTGAAAAAACAGAATTTGATAACGGAAACAAAAGTTTCTTCGAAAGAAAACTGTTTGGAGATTATCGCCCAGTTGCCGCATTAAATTCAGGGAAAATTCCATATAAAGTAAATTATGAAATTGAGGATTTTAACGGCGAAACCATTTTTCAGGAACAAAGAGAGAAAATTGAAATAAATCCCGTTTTTGGAAATAGAATCTTTATGAAAGAAGTTTATTTCGGCGGATTTAAATAATTGTTACCATCCTATTAAAGATATTTAGAATTGATTAGTTTTTGGTTTATTTGCTCAGCGTTTTGAGAATAATATCAGAAATTAATCAATTTTTTTTTATTTTTTTGCCTATTGTCTCAACAAAAGTTTGTGAAATTTTAATAAAGTGATGGACAATAATTCAAAATTCCTTACTTTCGCACCTCGATTAAGAAAAGGATAAAATGAGCACAAAATTTACTGAATACAAAGGACTTGACTTGCCAACGGTAGCGTCAGAAGTACTTGATTTTTGGAAGAAAGAAAATATATTTGAAAAGAGTGTAACGACTCGCGAAGGTGCAGAGCCTTACGTATTTTTTGAAGGTCCGCCTTCTGCAAACGGATTACCGGGAATTCACCACGTAATGGCACGTGCGATTAAAGATATTTTTTGCAGATATAAAACTCAAAAAGGTTTCCAGGTAAAAAGAAAAGCCGGTTGGGATACACATGGTTTGCCTGTAGAATTGGGTACTGAAAAAGAATTAGGAATTACAAAAGAAAATATTGGGAAAACCATTTCTATAGAAGAATATAACGAAGCGTGTAAAAAAACCGTAATGCGTTATACTGACGTATGGAATGATTTGACCGAAAAAATGGGCTATTGGGTAGATATGGAAGATCCGTATGTGACTTATAAACCGAAATATATGGAATCGGTTTGGTGGCTTTTGAAACAAATCTACGATAAAGGTTTGTTGTACAAAGGATACACGATTCAGCCGTATTCTCCCAAAGCCGGAACAGGATTGTCTTCTCATGAAGTAAATCAGCCCGGAGCTTACAGAGATGTTACAGATACTACAATTGTAGCGCAGTTCAAAACCTTAACGGAAACGCTTCCAGGCTTTTTACAAGGTTTTGGAGATATCCACATTTTAGCCTGGACGACTACTCCTTGGACATTACCATCAAACACAGCTTTAACTGTTGGGCCAAAAATCGATTATGTTTTAGTAAAAACATTCAATCAATATACTTTTGAGCCAATCAATGTTGTTTTGGCTAAGAATTTAGTTGGAAAACAGTTCGGGAAAGGATTTTTTGCAAGCGAAGACGACGATGATTTTGATAATGTAAAAGAAGGCGATAAAAAACTTCCATATAAAATTTTAGCTGAAGCTAAAGGTATTGACTTGGTTGATATTCGTTACGAGCAATTATTGCCTTATGTATTGCCTTATCAAAATGCTGAAAATGCATTTAGAGTAATCGCCGGAGATTTTGTTACTACAGAAGATGGAACCGGAGTTGTACATACTGCTCCGACTTTTGGGGCTGATGATGCTAAAGTAGCAAAAGAAGCAAAGCCGGAAGTGCCGCCAATGTTGGTTTTAGATGAAAACGGAACTGCAGTTCCTTTAGTAGATTTACAAGGAAAATTCACTTCTCATTTAGGTGATTTGGCTGGTAAATATGTCAAAAACGAATATTATAATGCAGGTCAGGCGCCAGAGCGTTCTGTAGATGTTGAAATTGCTATTCGATTAAAAGAAGAAAATAAAGCCTTTAAGGTTGAAAAATACGTACATAGTTATCCACATAGCTGGAGAACTGATGAACCGTTATTGTATTATCCACTAGACTCCTGGTTCATTAAAGTAACCGATGTAAAAGATAGGATGTTCGACCTGAACGAAACTATCAACTGGAAGCCTAAGTCTACTGGTGAAGGACGTTTTGGAAATTGGTTGAAAAATGCCAACGACTGGAATTTATCTCGTTCTAGATATTGGGGTATTCCGCTGCCAATTTGGAGAACTGAAGACAAAAAAGAAGAAGTTCTTATTGGTTCTGTCGAAGAATTGTACAATGCGATCGAAAAATCTATCGAAGCTGGTTTTCAAAAAGAAAATCCTTTTAAAGGTTTTGAAATCGGAAATATGTCTGAAACAAATTATGATTTAGTCGATTTGCATAAAAATGTTGTTGATCAAATTACTTTGGTTTCGGCTTCAGGCCAGCCTATGAAACGTGAAAGCGATTTAATTGATGTTTGGTTTGATTCAGGAGCAATGCCTTACGCACAATGGCATTATCCTTTTGAGAATAAAGATAAAATTGATGAGAACAAAGATTTCCCTGCGAATTTTATCGCTGAAGGTGTAGATCAGACTCGTGGATGGTTTTATACGTTGCACGCAATCGGAACTTTGGTTTTTGATAAAGTAGCATATAAAAACGTAGTGTCGAATGGTCTGGTTTTGGATAAAAACGGGCAAAAAATGTCGAAACGTTTAGGTAATGCGACAGATCCTTTTGAAACAATTGCAGAGTATGGCCCTGATGCCACACGCTGGTACATGATTTCAAACGCAAATCCGTGGGACAATCTTAAGTTTGATATTGAAGGAATTGCTGAGGTTCGTCGTAAATTCTTCGGAACTTTATACAACACATATTCTTTCTTTTCGTTATATGCGAATATTGATGGGTTTAAATACGCTGAAGCAGAGATTCCGTTAAACGAAAGACCTGAAATTGATCAATGGATTATTTCTGAATTACATTCCTTAATCAAATTTGTTGACGAATGTTATGAAGATTATGAGCCTACAAAAGCAGCAAGAGCTATTTCTGACTTCGTTCAGGAGAACTTAAGCAACTGGTATGTTCGTTTGTGCCGTCGTCGTTTCTGGAAAGGTGAATATGCTCAGGATAAAATTGCTGCTTATCAAACGCTTTATACTTGTTTGTTAACAATAAGTAAGTTAAGCGCACCGATCGCTCCATTTTTTATGGATAAATTGTACAGAGATTTAACGAGTTCTACAGGATATGAGCAATATACTAGTGTTCACTTGTCTAAGTTTCCAAAATTTGTCGAAAACTTTGTTAATAAAACGTTAGAAAGCAAAATGCAGAAGGCGCAAACCATCTCTTCTTTGGTTTTATCGCTTCGTAAAAAGGAAATGATTAAAGTGCGTCAACCTTTGCAAAAGGTAATGATTCCGGTACTTGATGAAAATCAGAGAGCTGAAATTGTGGCTATTTCTGACCTGGTAAAAGCAGAAGTAAACGTGAAAGAAATTGAGCTTTTAGATGATGCTTCAGGTATTTTGGTAAAACAAATTAAACCTAATTTCAAGGCATTGGGACCACGCTTTGGAAAAGATATGGGTCTGATTTCCAAAGAAATACAATCTTTTTCAGCGGATCAGATTAACCAGTTAGACAAGCAAGGGACGCTGGATATTGTTATTTCTGGAAATAATGTAACTTTATCCTTAGAAGACGTCGAAATAACATCACAGGATATCGAAGGATGGCTGGTTGCAAATTCAAACGGAATTACAGTTGCGCTTGACATTACAATTACAGAAGAATTAAAAAACGAGGGAATCGCAAGAGAATTGGTTAACAGAATTCAGAATATCCGTAAAGATTCAGGATTTGAAGTTACCGATAAAATTAAGGTTCAAATTAAAAGAAGTGGCCTTTTAGAAGAGTCAATTCTGAAAAATGAAGACTATATTAAGTCTGAGACATTAACAGATGATTTGGTTTTTATAGATGCTTTAGAAAGCGGCATAGAAATTGAATTTGATGATATTAAAACAATGATATTAATTTCAAAATAATACAATACGATGATAGATGAAATTACAAGATACTCAGATGCTGATTTAGCAGAGTTCAAAGAAATAATTCAAAATAAAATACAAAAAGCACAAGCCGATCTGGATTTAATAAAAAGTGCTTATATGAATGATTTGAATAACGGAACAGATGATACTTCTCCAACATTTAAAGCATTTGAAGAAGGAAGTGAAACAATGTCAAAAGAAGCGAACTCACAATTGGCTATCAGACAGGAAAAGTTTATTCGCGATTTAAAAAACGCATTATTCCGTGTTGAAAATAAAACATATGGTATCTGTAAAGTTACTGGTAAATTAATTAGCAAAGAGAGGCTTAAAATTGTTCCTCATGCTACAATGAGTATAGAAGCTAAAAACTTGCAGAGATAATAATTTTAGAAAATTGATTGTAACAAAAAATGCTCCTTTTGGGAGCATTTTTTTGTTTAATGTATTAACAATTAGTAAGCACTGTAGAATGTAATTTATTAAAAGGGATTAATTACAATTTTCAAATTTTTTTACATAAAAATGGCTTTGTTTTTGTAAGAATACAAAAATCAGCGTTTTGAATGTATTTCATTTAAAACTGTTTTTAATTAAAGCCAGTTCTAATTGATAATGATGAGAGTAATGATTTAAGATAAATTTTTCTCTAAATCTAATTTGTGTTTTCTTAAAATAGCTCTTGTCATTCCTAAATTTGCTTTAGCTGAATCAGCAGCTAAATAAATCATAAATTTTTTGTTTGGAGAAATGTCAATAATGTGGATTTGATTGGAAAGGGTAATCAAAATATCTTCGATGTCCTGTTTTAAGTTTAAGGCTTTAACGGCACTTAGTTTTGCTTTTACAACTTCGAGGTTGTAAGCAGCTGCAAGTTCGGGGTCAAAACCCGGATCGATTGTTAGATTGCCAAAGCTTAATCCTGATTCGATTTCTGTTACAGCTACTGCTATAAAGCCGTTTACATTGGTTTTCATTTCATTTAAAAACACATTTAAAAAGTCGTTACTCATAGTTTGTTGGTTTTGATGGGTTAATATATTTATGTTATTTTAAAAGCGAGTTTTTACTAAGTTCAATCGAAAGTTCATCAGCTGTTCGCATTAATAATCCAAGATTGCTTCCGTCTTTTGAAAAGGCAATTACAAAATTTGAACTATTTATTTTGTTTCCAATAACAACACCATCTGTGGTTTTTAAAAATAATTGTTTAAGTGAGCCTTTTTCCAAATCCGATAAAAATTTTTCACTCATTGATAAAATAGCAGCGCTCATTGCTGCAATGCTGTCGCTGTAATCCATGTGTAGTGATGTGATTAATTTGCCTTTTCCGTTTAAAACTAAAGCAGATGAGGATTTAGTAGTAAGCAAAAAATCATTTAAGGTAATTGTAATTTCATTCATATTTGTAGGATTAGAAAGGGTTGTTAAAATTAGTTCATTTTTTCATTTTTATATATAAATCTTATGGATTGCTCGCTAAACAAGTGTTAATGTTTTTTAACAAATATAAATTAAATTATGTATCATTGTAATGTTAAACTGTTAATAATTTTAATTTTTCACTATAAAAAACTTACATCATGGCTAAAGTATTGAAATTCAAAGAAGTGAACTCCGATGTCGAAAAAAGAATGAAAGAGTTCGAAAAATTGCGAATTAAATTAAAGTCTCAAATTAGCAAAGACGCTGCAAAAAAAGCTAAGGAAGGAAAAGAGACAAAAGGATTGTTAAAATCTATCTCTGATTTTTTTACGGATAGTCCTAAAGAGACTTCTAAAGTAAAGGCTAAAAAATAACATTTGTAATCTATGATAAACAAAAACCTGTAGTAAATAGTTTTGTAAAACAATTAACGCTCTCTTTGGAGCGTTTTTTTTGATTTAATTACTACTTTTGCTCATCAAAAATTATAAAAATGTCATTACGAAAAGCGTATCTCCTTATATTTCTAGTTTTACTTGTTGATCAGATTTCTAAAATTTATGTGAAAACTAATTTTGTATTGGGTGATGAATATCCTGTTTTTAATTGGTTTAGGATTCATTTTATAGAAAACGAGGGTATGGCTTGGGGAACAAAAATCCCGGGAGAATATGGTAAGTTGATTTTAACTGTTTTTAGAATTTTTGCTGTTTTCGGGATAGGATATTGGTTATACGATTCTGTAAAAAAGAATGCTTCGTCTTATTTGGTGACAGCAATTGCACTTATCCTTGCAGGAGCTGCAGGGAATATTTTGGATTCTGTATTCTATGGGGTTGTTTTTGATGATAGTTATAATAATTTAGCGACTCCTTTTTCTCAGGAACCATATGGAACCTGGTTTCATGGTTTAGTAGTAGATATGTTTTATTTTCCAATTTGGAAAGGCAATTTGCCTGCATGGATACCTTTTTTTGGAGGAAAACGATTTGAGTTTTTTAATGCTATTTTTAATGTTGCCGATGTAGCGATTTCTACAGGTGTTGGAATTTTGCTTGTTTTTAATAAAAGAGCTTTTCCAAAACACTAAACTTATTTCTTAAAAATTCAAACACTAAATAAATTCCAAATTCGAATATTTGAATGCAAGAGCGATTTAAATATTCGAATTTGGAATTTTACATTTATTAGGATTTCGTATTTATTGTGCTATTTTTACAATACAAATACCTAAACGTATGCAAAGTCCGTCTTTCTCAATTTATGATGCGTCTGCAGGTTCCGGAAAAACCTATACTTTGGTTAAGGAATACCTTAAAATAATTCTTTTGTCGCCTAAAAACGATGCTTATCGAAATATTCTCGCCATAACTTTTACCAATAAAGCAGTTCATGAAATGAAAAGCCGTATCGTGGGAAGTTTATCTGAGTTTACCAAAGACGCTCCTTCTGGAAAAGCTGTAGAATTGATGGAAGATTTGTCCACGGAAACAGGACTATCAATAATTAAAATCAAAACAAAATCTCAAAATATTATCAAGCATCTTATTCATAATTATGCTGCTTTTGATATTTCAACTATTGATAAATTTACCCATAAAGTTATTCGTGCCTTTGCACACGATTTACATTTACCCATGACTTTTGAAGTAACTCTGGATACTGAGAATTTACTGGTTGAGGCTGTTGATGCTATTATTGCTCAGGCTGGTCAGGATGAGACTTTGACAAAGCTGCTCATCGATTTCACCATGGAAAAAACAGATGATGATAAAAGTTGGGATGTCTCTCGTGAAATTCTGGAGACAGGCCGTTTAGTTCTAAATGAAAATAATCGAAATGAGATTTTACATTTTCATGATAAATCAATTGAGGAATTTGTTGTCATTAAAAAGAAAATGTCTCTATTGTGTGTCGATTTAGAAAAAGAAAATGCTGATTTTGCAGTAGAAGCTTTGTCTTTAATTGATAAAAACGGAATCGACCTGAAATCATTTTCAAGAGGAACTTTTCCAAATCATTTAGAAAGTATTCGTGACGGAAAATTTAATCCAAAAAATAAAACTTTTCATGAATTTGATGATATTGCAATTAATAAAACAGCAAAAGACAAAGCTTTAATCGAAAACATAATTCCTGAGCTGCTTCAAATATTAAAGAAAATTTATAAGCATTTTGAAAAAAGGGATTTTTACAAAGCATTTTTAAAAAATATAACACCACTTTCTTTATTGAATACTGTTAGTAATGAACTGGCAAAAATTCAGTCGGAACAAAATGTTTTGTCAATTTCCGAATTTAATGCGATCATTCATCGTGAAATTCAAAACCAGCCGGCACCTTTTATATATGAGCGTTTAGGTGAAAGATATCGGCACTTTTTTATAGATGAATTTCAGGACACTTCTGAAATGCAATGGCAAAATTTAATTCCTCTTATAGATAATGCGCTTTCCGGACAGGATGATTTTGGTAATAAGGGGACTTTGATGATCGTGGGAGATCCGAAACAATCCATTTATCGCTGGCGTGGAGGAAAAGCAGAACAGTTTATTGAATTAAGTAAGGATATAAACCCGTTTAATAATCGGGATAAAATAATCAGACATTTAGATACTAATTATAGAAGTTATAGTGAGGTAATTGATTTTAATAATGCTTTTTTTAAATTAATTTCGGCTGAATTCTCAAATGAAGATTATAAAGATTTGTATGAGAATCATAGTTTTCAGCATTCAAATTCAAAAAAAGGCGGGTATGTAAATATTTCTTTTCTTCCTATGATTGAAAAAAATGATTTTGCGGATGAAGAAGAAGTAATCGAAAAATCAGATTTATATGTTTTGGCAGCCTTAAATACTATTCGAAAAGTTATCAGTGATGGTTTTGAATATAAAGACATCGTGATACTGACCCGAAAAAGAGATCAGGGAATCGCGGTTGCAAATTATTTGACTGAGCAGAATATTCCGCTTTTATCCTCAGAAACACTAATGATCCAAAATGCAACACAGGTTCGATTAATTATTCATCTTCTAAAATATCTCAATAATAGTATTGACTTAGAAGCAAAAGCAAATTTCCTGCATTTTTTAGCGAATACTAAAGAAATTGAAATGCCGGTTCATGATTTTATTGCTCAGGGAATGATGCAAAATTTTGAAAGTGATTTTGAAAAATGGCTTCTCACTTTTGATGTTTCACTTTCATTTGATGATATTCGAAAAAAATCACTTTATGAGGCTGTGGAAATTATCATATCTAAATTTGTTCTTCCATCAGATGGAAATGCTTATGTACAATATTTTCTTGATATTGTTCTGGAGCGTGATATTCGGAATCAAGCCGGAATAGCTGATTTTTTAAGTTATTGGAATAAAAATGCTGAGAAATTCAGTATTCCGTCTCCTGAAGGTAATAATGCGGTTCGAATTATGACCATTCATAAATCGAAAGGTTTGGAGTTTCCTGTTGTTATTATGCCATTTGCAGAAGAAGATTATAATAGGAAGCCAAAAGATAAATTGTGGCTGGACACTGAAGATGCAGATTTGGGTGTTCCAAAAGCTTTAATTGATAATAGCATTGCTGTAGAAGGTTTTGGCGAAAGTGCTTCTGTGGTTTTTAATTTAAAAAAACAAGAGGAATTGCTTGATAATATTAATGTTTTGTATGTAGCATTAACACGTGCAGAAGAGCAATTGTATATTATTTCTCAATCATTAAAAGAGAGAAAAGATGGGGATTTCCCAAATAATATGGCTTCATTTTTTATTAAATATTTGCTCAATAAAGGTGTTTATGATCCAGAGAAACTGGAGTATGAATTTGGAAATCCGACAAAACTGTCTCCTCCCGGGAAAGCGTTAGGTTTGGTAAAAACAATTCCAATAGTTTCAGAAGTTTTAAATCCAAAAAATATTAAAATTGCGCAGCGAGAAGCTTTGATGTGGGGTACATATCAACAAGAGGCAATATCGTACGGAAATGTAATTCATGAAATTCTGGCTTTTGTAAAAGACAAATCGGATATTGAATTGGCTATTACAAAAGCAATTGAAATTGGATTGATAACTTATAATCAAAAAGAAATCGTTTCGAAAACGCTGTATGAAATTGTAAATCATCCTGAAATAAGTATTTGCTTTGATAGTGACAATGCTGTTTTGAATGAGCAGACACTTGTTCAAAAACAAGGTAAAACTTTAAAACCGGACAGGATTGTACTGACTAAAGGTATGGAAGCTTATTTACTGGATTATAAAACCGGTGCCAGAAATCCTAAATATATACATCAAATTCAGGAATATCAAAACGCTATTGAAGATTTAGGATACAATGTGTTAAAAAAGGCTTTGGTGTATATAGGAACTGAAATCGATGTGGTAAATTTGTGATAAAATTAATCAGATGTTAAAGAATTAATGTAGCTTAAATTTTGCTAACGTATTAATTTTTAACGTTTTAAAAATAAAAAAATGTACGGAAAAATTAAAGAATATTTACAAAGTGAATTACAGGCAATTGAAGAAAATGGTATTTTTAAAAAAGAACGTATCATAACTTCAGCACAGGATGCTGAAATTACTATCTCTACAGGAGAAAAGGTTTTGAATTTTTGTGCTAATAATTACTTAGGACTTTCTTCCCACCCTGAAGTAGTTCAGGCAGCAAAGGATGCAATGGATTCACATGGCTTCGGAATGTCTTCAGTTCGTTTCATTTGTGGTACACAGGATATTCATAAAACATTAGAAAAAAAGATTGCAGATTTTTATGGCACTGAGGATACCATTCTTTATGCGGCAGCCTTTGATGCTAATGGAGGAGTTTTTGAGCCTTTGTTGGGTGAACAGGATGCCATAATTTCAGATAGCCTGAATCACGCTTCGATTATTGATGGAGTTCGTTTATGTAAAGCCGCTCGTTATCGTTATGAAAACAGCAATATGGAAGATTTAGAACGGCAATTAGTTAAGGCTAATGAAGCAGGAGCGCGTTTTAAATTAATTGTCACTGATGGAGTCTTTTCAATGGATGGCCTTGTAGCGCCTTTAGATGAAATTTGTGATCTGGCGGATAAATATGATGCAATGGTAATGGTTGATGAATGCCATGCTGCAGGGTTCATTGGGCCAACAGGAAAAGGAACTCTTGAAGCAAAAGGTGTGATGGGAAGGGTTGATATAATCACTGGAACACTAGGTAAGGCCTTAGGAGGGGCAATGGGTGGTTATACTACTGCTAAAAAAGAAATTATCGAATTACTACGCCAACGTTCACGTCCATATTTGTTTTCAAATTCTTTAGCGCCTGCAATAGTTGGTGCTTCAATTAAAGTTTTTGAACTTTTAGAAAAAGATACTACTCTAAGGGATAAATTAGAATGGAATACGAATTATTTTAAAGAGGGTATGAAAAAAGCAGGTTTCGATATTATTGACGGAGATTCAGCAATTGTACCCGTCATGTTGTATGATGCAAAATTATCACAAACGATGGCAAATGAACTTCTTAAGCAAGGTATTTATGTTATTGGGTTCTTTTTTCCTGTTGTCCCTAAGGAAAAAGCACGAATTAGAGTACAATTATCTGCTGCACATTCTAAAGAACATTTGGATAGGGCAATCAATGCTTTTGTGTTAGTTGGTCAAATGTTAAAAGTTATATAATTACCATTTAATGCGATTTTTGTAGGTTTTTTTTAACATTACATTTTGTATTTAAAAAATTACGTGTTACTTTTGTCTATAATTAACTAAATTGTAATTAAAAAAAATAAGTATGAAACATCTTAAAAAACTTTTAGTTGCTGGGATGGTGGTGATGGGCTTAAGCTCTCATGCACAGGACAGTAACAACCCATGGGCTATCTCTTTTGGAGTGAATGCCGTTGATACCAGAACAAGTTCTGGATCAGGAAGTGGTTTCTTTGATCAACACTTTTCTCAGCCATTTGCTGTAAAAGACAACTGGAATATTCTTCCATCATTATCTTACATAGGAGTGTCTAAATATGTAGGAGCAGGGTTCTCTGTTGGTTTGCAAGGATCTGTAAACAAAATTGACAAATATGTTGTTTTTGATCCAACTAGCCCAAATGCTGATTCAAGAGGTAATGTAGCCTACAATCCTGGTGATTTAATGTATTATGGAATTGATGCTACTATCAAATATAGCTTCATGGAATTAATTAAATCTAAAGTAATTGATCCGTCTTTATCTGTTGGTGGAGGTTATACTTTCTTTGGAGACAGTAGTTTTGGAACTGTTAATCCAGGTGTTGGTTTGACATTCTGGTTTACAGATGCTATTGGTCTTGAGCTTGCTTCAAGATACAAATGGGCTTTTGGAGATAGAGAAGATGCTTCTGGAACTCCAGATACTCCATCGCATTTCCAGCATACTGCTGGTTTAGTTTTCAAATTCGGAGGTAAGGATACTGACGGAGACGGAATCTACGATAAAGATGATGCTTGTCCGGATGTTGCTGGTTTGAAACAATTCAATGGGTGTCCTGATACTGACGGAGACGGAATTGTTGATGCAAGTGATGCTTGTCCAGATGTATTTGGTTTAGCAGCATTAAACGGTTGTCCTGATACTGATGGAGATGGAATTGCTGATAAAGATGATGCTTGTCCGGATGTTGCTGGTTTAGCTGCTTTAAAAGGTTGTCCTGATACTGACGGTGACGGTGTTGCAGATAAAGATGATAAATGTCCTACTGTTGCTGGTCCAAAAGAAAACGGTGGTTGTCCTTTCTTAGATGCTGACAAAGATGGTGTTGCTGACAAAGATGATGATTGTCCTACTGTAGCTGGTCCAGCTAGCAATAGAGGTTGTCCTGAAGTGACTACAGAAGCTTTAGAAGAACTTAAAGTTCAGGCAAGAGCAGTTTACTTTAACTCAGGTAAAGCTACTTTCAAATCAGGTGACAAAGAAACGCCAGCTAGATTGGATGCTATAAAAGAAATCCTTAAAAATTATCCAAATGCAAAATTCAGTGTTGAAGGACACACAGATAGTGATGGATCTGATGCATTAAATCAAAAACTTTCTGAAGAGAGAGCTGCAGCTGTTATGAATGCCTTAATCGAAAGAGGTGTTAGCGCTGACAACTTAGTTTCAAAAGGATTTGGTGAGTCTATGCCAGTAGCAAGCAACAAAACTGCTGCGGGTAAAGCTCAAAACAGAAGAACTGAAATTAAACATATTGGTTCAAAATACGAAGGTAAACTATAATTTACTTTTCTAAATAATTTTAAAAAGCCATTCTTAATTGAATGGCTTTTTTTATTTTTATCATATGATAAATACTTCTTTTCTTGACAAAATTGCAGCTACTATTATTCAGGATTATTCTGATAGGTTATTTGAAATTACTATTGTGCTTCCTAATAAGAGGGCTAAGGTTTTTTTAATTGAAGCTTTGAGAAAACAAATTTATAACACTATTCTTTCTCCAAAAATTGTTTCAATTGAGGATTTTGTACAAGAAATTGCTTCTGTACGCTCTGTTGATTCAATTGAGTTATTATTTGAATTTTACGAAGTTTATCTTTCGGTTACCGAAAAGCAACATCAGCAATCATTTGAGTTATTTGCCAATTGGGCAAAAACACTTCTTCAGGATTTTAATGAAATTGATCGATATCTTTTAGAGCCTTCGCATGTTTTGTCATATCTAAAGGATATTGAAGATATAAAGAAATGGGGAATAGAAGTTGAAAATAAAACCAGGCTATTAGAAAATTATATTGATTTTTGGAAACTTCTGCCGCTGTATTATAATTCACTATATGAACATTTGTTAAATAAGTCAATAGGATATCAAGGGCTTATTTATCGTGAAGCAGTACATAATCTAAATCATTTTTCGAATACTATTTCAAATAACTCTTATGTTTTTGCGGGATTTAATGCTTTAAATGCAGCTGAAGAAAAAATAGTACAACATCTTTTGGCGCTTGATCAGGCAAAAATTTATTGGGATATTGATCAAATTTTTCTAAATGATCCTTATCACGATGCCGGTCTTTTTGTTAGGCGATTTAAAGAAAATTGGAAACACTATAAATCGAATTCTTTCGAGTGGATTGTGAATGATTTTTCTCAGGCAAAAAACATACATGTAATAGGAACTCCAAAAACTATTGGTCAGGCAAAACTTTCCGGAAGTATCATTGAGGATATAATCAGGGATAATCCGGGTTCTTCTCTTGATAAAGTGGCTATTGTACTTGGGGAAGAAAATTTATTGATGCCTGTTTTGTACTCTTTACCAAATTCCGTTGGGGGACTTAACATCACTATGGGGTATTCAGGTAAAAATAATCCTTCACAAATTTTAATTGCGAAGTTATTTAAAATGCATACAAACGCACTTTCCAGAAATGGCGTGAGTTATGTTTTTTATTACAAAGATGTACTTGATATTTTGACACATCCGCTCATTGAGCCCTATGCGAAAACAAGTCAATTGGTTAAAATTATAAAAGAGAATAATTATACTTTTATTACCTATTCCAGATTAAAAGAACTTAATTCAAATCCGTCAGTTTTATTTGATTTGTTATTTAAAAAATGGGAAAATGGATCTTTGGCAGTACTGGAAAGTATTTCTGCGCTTTTGCTTTTGATAAAAGAAAATTTTAGCAATGACAAAGAGGATGAAAAAATTGCCAAAACTTTTGTCTTCTCTATTTTTAAAGTTATCAATAAATTAATCAATTACTATTCTCAACATACCCATATAGACAATATTCAGACTTTATATGCAATTTATAAGCAGGTTATTGATGTTGCAGAAGTTTCGTTCGAAGGTGAGCCTTTGAATGGTCTGCAGATAATGGGGGTTTTAGAAAGTCGGGTCTTGGATTTTGACACAGTAATCGTAACTTCGATGAATGAAGGAAAATTTCCGGCTGGTAAATCTCAAAATTCCTTTATTCCATATGATGTGAAAAGAGAACTTGGTTTGCCAACTTTTAAGGAAAAGGATGCAATTTATACCTATCACTTTTATCATCTTTTGCAAAGAGCCAAAAATATTTATTTGATTTATAATACCGAAAATGATGGCTTGGATGCCGGTGAACGCAGTCGTTTTATCACACAATTAGAAGTAGAAAAACAATCTAATCATAATTTAACGTTTGACATTTATAACCCGGTTTTGCCGACAACGGCTTATAAACCAATGCTGATTCCAAAATCGGATAACGTACTGGTCCGTTTGAAAGAAATTGCGGCAACAGGGTTTTCGCCTTCTGCCTTGACAAGTTATATTCGGAATCCAATTGATTTTTATTTTCAAAAAATCTTACGCATTAGAGAAGTCGAAGAGGTCGAAGAAAACATTGCATTAAATACGCTGGGGACCATTATTCATGAAACTTTAAAAACCTTATATGAACCTTTTATAGGTAAGTTTATTTCAGAATCAGATATTTTAAATTGTTTTAAATTGTTAGATGGTGAAGTTTTAAGGCAGTTTAAATTGGTTTATAAAGAGGGGGAAATTAAAAAAGGGCGTAATCTTTTGGCTTTTGAAGTTGCAAAGCGTAATGTTTCTAATTTCTTAAAAATGGAATTGGATGCAATTAAAAATGGAGATGCCATTAAAATAATTGCTTTAGAGAAAACTTTTGAACGTCAACTGCAACATCCAAAACTACCATTTCCTGTTTTAATTAAAGGAAATGTTGACAGAATTGAATTGCGCAATGGAAAAATAAGAATCATCGATTATAAGACAGGAAAAGTTGAAAAAACTAATGTGGTCTTGAAATCATGGAATGGATTGACTCAGGAGCTTAAAAACGACAAAATTATTCAGGTATTAGCGTATGCTTTTATGTTTGAAAAAGAAGCAGGTGAGATTCCTGTTGAAGTTGGGATTATTTCATTTAAAAATTTAAAGTCAGGTTTTTTGCCGTTCGGTTTTAAGGAAGATAAAGAATTAGATAGTACTGTTACCAATCAAACTCTAAACCACTATTTAGATGAAATTGTATTTTTGTTAAATGAGATTTTTGATGCAAATATTCCTTTTGAAGAAAAAATAAATTAAATATCAGAAAGCTATTCAATATATTCGATTTTTTTAAAACCACATTAGTACTTAATTTGGCTGTATGTTTTATTGCTGTTTTGTTAGGTGGCTTTGATTATTTTTTTATTATGTTTTTGAGTTTTGGTTTTTTAATAAGTATTGGTGTTAAAGAATTGTATCGTAAAAATGATTACCTGTTTTATTCAAATAACGGCATTAATAAAATTCAGCTTTGGGTCTTTAGCTATATTTTTACTTTTTGTACTACAGTTTTAATAGATCTAATAATTTTTTTAATAAAAAAGTTGTTTTGAAAAAACACATTTTAGAGGTCGACGGAATTCAGAAGCAGTTTGACGAAAGTGTTATACTTTCTGATATATATTTAAAATGCGAAACATCTGAAATTGTCGGCTTGTTGGGGAGTAACGGCTCCGGTAAATCTACATTACTGAAAATTATTGCTGGTCTTGTGAAGGCTCCGGATAAATGTATTCGCATTAATGGAATTTCAAAAAATAAGGCAATGGGTTTGTTTAATGAAATTAGTTATTTGCATCAGAATCAGTTTATTCCAAATCATTTGTCTGTTAAAAAAGCTGTTTTATTATCGATTGACACAAAAGAAATTGAAAGTTTTTACGAAGATGAAATGATTAAGTCTATTTTAAATAAAAAAATAATACACCTGTCAGCGGGAGAGCGCCGTTATTTAGAAATCAAAATAGTACTTAGTAATTCTTCAAAATTTGTTCTTCTAGATGAACCTTATAACGGATTGTCACCCATTATGCTTGATGTTATAGATGTATTAATAAAAGAGAATTCTAAGAAAAAAGCTATAATTATTACGGATCATAATTATCAAAATGTAATCAAAATATCGACCCGGTTAATTTTGATTAAGGATGGTAAATTGTATAATATCAATCAAAAAGAAGATCTTATCCAGAAGGGATATTTGTCAAGTGTTTTATAGTCAGAAGATAATCACTTGTTTTGTTTAAAAAATAGTCTTTTTTAAACTTATGAAGTTTTTTTCTATCAAATGAAGTGTAATTCTCAAATTGTAAATTGTGTGTCTATAATTTATCTTTTTGTTTTATAATGAGATATGAATTTTTTATTTAATTTTTTTGCATTCTTTATTTTAAAAATAAAGAATTAATATGTTATAAATAAAAGTGATTCGGAAATCGATTTCAGTAGCCATTTTTAACAGTTGGTTATTGAAAAGTTATATTATTCGAATATCTTTGTGGCATCTAAAAAAGGATTATTTTAGAAGTTTGACACAAGATGTCAAAATTAAAACGACAAAGATTTTGCCCCCGATAATGAGGAAAAGGCTGTTTCATTTTTATATGAACAGCCTTTTTTATTGCTGTATAAAATTGGTGGGTTTTGGTGCAAAAAGTAAAAAAAAATGTAAGCTAATTTTTACTGAATATTTAACGTTTTTATATCATTTAAAAACCGATAAAAAATAATAGAAAATCACACTTTTTTGATTAATATTTACTTAGATTTGCGACTATATAAAATCAGATGAAAATCTTTATTAACCCCTTTTAAATAAGGGTTTTTTGTGAATTTCTCTTAGCTTTTTTTTATGGAGAATGCACATGAAATTTTAGAAGTTGGCCCAAAGGATTTTGAATCGGTGAAAGATATAATTTATGAGTCTAAATTAATAGATGAAAAACTGCTTAATTTAGAAAATGCTGTACTGTTTATAAAAGACAAACTCGACAGAAACAAGGCAAAAATATTTATTAAAAAAGAACAGGATATTCCTGTTGCATTTATAGTTCTGCATTATAAAGTAAGTCCTTTATCTAAGATAAAATATAACTGGCATATTTCATATCTGTATGTTAAGCCTGCTTATAGAAGAAAACATATTGGCAGGGAAATTTTGTTGCGATGTATCGATTACGCAAAAAAAACAAAGGTTGATCATATTTCATTAAATACAGATACCGAAAATTTTGCAGCACACCAACTTTATGAAGGTTTTGGATTTGTCAGGAAGAATTTTATATCAAATTATTATTATTACGAAATGAAATTATTGTATTGATAAATCATACATTTTTATTTAAAGACAAATACGCTTAAGTATATATTAAGATTACAAATTTATGACAACGTTACTTAAAAATTATTTCAAAAATTTCAGCCAGTTTTCAGTAGAGGTGAAAGTTTTGGCTATCACTACATTTATTAATAGATTAGGGACAATGGTGGTTCCGTTTCTTTCTAAATATATGTTGGAAGAACTTCATTTTAGTTACAGTCAAATAGGATGGGTAATGGTCTTTTTTGGAGTGGGTTCTTTTTTAGGAACGTGGATCAGTGGGAAGTTATCTGATAAAATAGGTTTTTACAAGGTTATGGTCTTTAGCTTATTTACAAGCGGACTTATATTTATTCTGTTACAGTTTTTAACTACTTTTTACAGTTTTTGTTTGGGTGTATTATTACTCACGACGATTTCAGATATGTATAGACCTGCAATGTTAGTTTCTTTGGATACTTACGCGGGTAAAAATGAAAGAACAAAAGCCTTATCGTTAGTACGATCATCTGTAAATTTAGGTTTTATGTTTGGTCCATTAATCGGAGGAATAATTATTACCGTTTTAGATTATAGCTTTTTGTTTTTAATAGATGGATTAACCTGTGTTTTAAGTATTCTGTTATTTTCTATTTATGTTAAAGAGAAAAAACTGCCTTATAAACTAAATACTTTTAAACATTTAAAAGAAGAAAACTCAGTTTTTCAGGATAAGCCTTTTTTGATTCACCTAGTTGTTACTCTGATTACCGGGATACTTTTTTTTCAAATGTTTACTACTCTTTCCCTTTACTATAAAGAAGTTTTTGATTTTTCAAGTATCGAGAGTGGTCTGTTTCTAGCATTAAATGGTGTTTTAATTTTGCTTTTTGAGCTTTCTATTGTCGGTTATGTAGAAGCTAAGAATATAAATAAACTTTTAGTGGTTTCTTTAGGTGTTTTAGCTATGGCAGTCAGTTACTTATTTTTGCTGATCGAAAATAGTGTTTTGGCACTCGTTGTGATGATGGTTTTTATGACTATTGGTATTATGTTTACTTTTCCTTTTGCAAATTCTTTTGTCAAAAAAAGATCTTTAAAAAAGCAGGAAGGTAAATTTATGGCTGTCTTTACAATGAGTTACAGTATTGCGCATATCTTAAGTACTAAATCTGGTATGACCATTATAGCAGAGTATGGTTATAAAGCGAATTGGATATTTTTAACTTGTTTAGGTTTTTTAGGATTTCTTCTGGCTTATCGATTGGTTTTTATTGTGGATAAGGAAAAAGAAATGATTAAAAAGAAAATTGTGGAGTCATTATTTGCAACTTCAAGTAAATAATTTTAAACAAAAAAAGTTTATTGAAATTAATCAATAAACTTTAAGTAATATCATTTTTGTTTAGTAAGCGTTTAATTAAGAAAATTAAACTGTTTAATGGTAATAGCGATTTGGGGCAAAAAAAGCTATAAAATTATATGTAAAAATGATATTATAATTTACCAGAAATCTCTTTTTTGTATTTGTTTAAAAGAGCTTTGGTCATGCCTAAATTAGCATTATTTGAATCTACTGCCAGGTAAATAAAATACTCATTGTTCTCAGAGATGTCAATAATGTGTATTTGATTTGTAAGCGTAATCATGATATCGTCGATACTTTGGTCTAAACCTAATGCGCTAATTGCATTTAATTTTGCCTTTACAACTTCGAGGTTGAAAGCTGAAGCTAATTCAGGATCAAAACCGTCAAGTGATGAATCACTAAAGTAAGATATACCACTTTTTATTTCGGTTACGGCAACTGCAACATAACCAGGGATGTTTTTTTTGATTTCATCTCCAAATTGTTTTAAAAAATCTGACATTATAAATTGTTTTTAAATTGTTATATATTCAACATTGTTTAGTTTTACATCAATTAAGCAGCGATTAAATTCATTATAAACTGCTTATTTTAAAATATTAAAAATTATTTTTGACTTTTTTCGAACGATCCACAACATAGGAAACCAGCCATGCAATTTGTCCTTCTTTTGCAAAATATATTTTTTTTGATTTCAAATCAGGAATGCTTTCCAAGCAGGCTATAAGAATGTTATTAGCCGAAATTAGATGTCTCTGACTGTAGGTGTTAATTACTTTATCAGCATTTTTATTAGTTTTCGCCAGGTTTTCGTATTTGCCAAAATTGTTCTTTAAAATAGCATCGTAATATAAAATGTCTTCCATTTTTAATGGTACAAAATGGTCGTCATTGTCATTGTTGTAGTACAAAGTTGTAAATGCCCAAATTGCTCCTCCGGAAAGATATATTCTCTTTTTTTGCAATGACAAAGGTTTTGTATTAAGCATTTCGCTTATTTTTTCTCTTAAAAGTGGGGCATAGGCAAATGATTTCTCTTTGTATACTTCAATGTCTTCAGTTTCTTTAGGAATTACAATTGTTTTGTTAATTGCTTCAGTAAGTGTAATAGTTCCATAATCTAGTTTTAAAGGAAAAAACTCAAATTTGTTATCATTCTGAACATCTACATATCCTCCTTTTGTATTACCTCCTCCAATGTCAAGTATGAGGGCATCCTGATACTCGTTTGGAGGTATAGATCCTTTTAAGAGCATTTTTCCTTCTGTTTCAGCACTAATGAATTCAAGCTCTTTGTTTGTTGAGACCTTAATTTTATCAATTAAAGCCTGTGTATTATTAGCTAATGCTACTCCGGAAGAAGCAACAATAAATATATTTTCATCAGCAACATTATATTTGTTTTTGATTTTGGTAAGATTTTCAAAAACAACAGCTCCAGCTCTGTTAATATCTCCTTCTGCAAGATTACCATCAATTGATATGCCTTTTGCTATTCCAATGTTTTCTGTCCAGTATGATATTATGTCGTAGTCTCCTTTTTTAATGTTATTGACGTCAATGACAGAAATTTTTATTCCTTTACTTCCTATTTCTATTCCTGCATAAACACTTTTTTGAGAATATGAATCAAAATAAAAAAATACGCCAAAGACGATTAAGAGGTATATTTTTAAAAGATTTTTTTGCTTCATGGTATTTTTATTAATTTCAATTTGTGTGAGTTGTTTTTTTTTATTTTTTTATGCTTTATTCTGGTTATTTAGTAATAATTAAGCAATAAAAATTTTTAGTGTATAAAAAAATATCTTTTTTCTTATATTTGTGTTACTTTATTAAGTGAACTGAATCTAAAGCTTTGGGTTTCATTGATTTTGTCAATTAATTCAAATGCAAAGGTCATTATTAAATGAGTAAATAGTTGTAGCGCATTTAGTCTTCCGTTGTAGAACTAATTCTACAAAGAATGCGTATCTTTTTCCTACTTATTTTTTGTAGTGTTGAAAATCAGATTTTTATAGATGTGTCCTTAAATCGAAGATATCTTTGTTTGTTTTTTTTAATGACAGACATAAATGCAGTTTTATAGCCTAATTTACTACATAGAAAATAATATATAACTACCTACAGAAAACAGTATTTTGTACCTGAATTCTGCAAATTCTTTTTGAAGTCTTAGCTAATAAATTTATTAAGGCTGAATAAAATATAAATAAAAGAAATGTAAAATATGAGTTAGATTAACCCAGAGCTTTTCAAGTTTATAGAAGTAAAATGAAATTGAAAGTATTGTAATAAAAAGAGAAGTGTACAGTAGAATGTTTGAAAACAAAAATTAGTTTTTGTAAATATTTAGAACTTCAACTAATTTAACAATATTGTTAATACCCAATTTTTCAAAAATTCGGCTTTTAAAAGTACTCACAGTTGACATTTGGATGTTTAATTTGTTTGAAATTTCAAGATTTCCCTCACCACTAACAAGAAGCTGGGCAACTTCAATTTCTCTCTCTGATAGTTTATCTAATGGATTTACAGGGTTTTTAGAAAATGTATTTTCTACGATTTTTTCTTTTACAGCATCACTTAAATATTTTCCGGTCTCGAGTAATAGCTTTACCGCTTTGATTATTTCTGAATCGCTGCTGTATTTGTTTAAAAAACCATTAGCGCCAGCATGAATATAACGAAGCGCATATTGAGTTTCATCATATGCAGAAAACATCATAATTAATATTTCTGGATGATCATGTCTGACTTTTTCAACCATTTTGGTACTGTTTCCCCCCGGAATATTTATATCCAGAAAAACAACATCCTGTTTTTGGTTTAATTTATCAATTGCTTCTTTAAAATTATCAGCATGGCTAATTACAATTCCCTCAAAAGCTTTTTTTAGCAGTAAAGAAGTTCCGTGCCGGACTACACTATGATCATCAACTAACAGTATTTTGAGCTCTTTCTTCATTAAATCAAATTAGACCTCAAATTTAAGATTATTTTGATTAACTAAAAATAATTAACTTTTGTCTAATGATTTGTGATAAGATTTCTTTTCTAAAAGTCTTTTTAAGACGAAAAAAAATGAAGCAAAATAGTTTCTAATTCCTCCTTGTTTTCGATTTGGCTCATATGTCCATCTTCAAAAGAAACAAGTTGTGCAGTTGTATTTTCGATTTGAGAAATACTTTCATCATAATTTAAAACAGGGTCTTTTTTTCCTAAAACTAATAAGGCCGGAAAAAGATTCTGTTTCAAAATGTTTTCTCTGTCTTTTCTGATTTTCATCCCTTCAAGAGATGCTATAATTCCTTGTAGAGGTGTTTTTAAAGCTTGTTCTCTTACCTCTTCGATTTCAGAAATAAGGCGGGTCCTGTTGTTTTCACTAAATAAATTAGCAACAGCCATGCTCACAAAAGTGACATGATTCTGTTTTACTGCTTTGATGGCTCGCGTTCTGTTTAATTTTTTTTCGGCACTGTCTTCTTTGGAAGTGGAATTCAGTAAAACTAATTTCTGGATTTCTTTCGGATACAATTCGGCGAAAGCCAAACCTACATAACCGCCCATAGAATGTCCTACAACAATAGTTTTTTGAATATTCAAATCTTTTAAAACCTCATGAACTACATTGGCATTATCTTCCATTGAATGTAAATAACCCAAACAATCTGATTTGCCATGACCCAATAGATCAATTGTGATGACGCGATAGTTTTCAGAGAATAAAGTAACATAACCCTGCCACATTTTTTTGTTTTCTAAAAAGCCGTGAAGTAAAACAATTGCAGTTCCTTCACCTGAATCAGTATAGGATATTTTGGTATTCTTGTATAGAAGAGTTTTCAAAATGATAATTTAAATAATAAAAACAAAGATAATAAAGCACGACTGCATTAGAAATACACTTAGGATTTAATATTATCCTATCTGTTATTATTTTTTTTATAACAAATAGAGTGGTGAAATAAAAAAACGGCTCACTGTAATATGAACCGTAATATAATTAAAACCTATTATCACCATCTAAAAGATTTCCTAATCCGCCCAGCAGGCTTCCTTCATCCCGACTGTTTCCGCCAGATCTTGGTGCTGATGCAATAATGCGATCTGCTAATCTGGAGAAAGGCAGTGACTGGATATAAACCGTTCCCGGACCTTTTAGAGTAGCGTAAAATAAACCTTCGCCTCCAAAAAGAGAATTCTTAATGCCGCCAATAAATTCAATGTCATAATCTACGTCTTTGGTAAAACCTATAATGCATCCTGTATCTACTTTTAGCACTTCACCGTGACCTAGTTCTTTTTTTGCCATTGTTCCTCCTGAATGTACGAATGCCATACCGTCTCCTTCGATTTTCTGCATAATAAAGCCTTCGCCGCCAAATAAACCGCGTCCTAATTTCTGAGAGAATTCTATTCCGACAGAAACACCTTTGGCAGCGCATAAAAAAGAGCTTTTTTGACAAATGAATTTACCCTGAAATTGCGTTAAATCAATTGGAAGGATTTTTCCTGGATAGGGGGATGCAAATGAAACTTTACTTTTTGTATTACCCTGATTTAAAAATGCAGTCATAAACAAGCTTTCTCCGGTAAGAACTCTTTTTCCGGCGCTTAAAAGCTGGCCAAACAAGCCTGAGCCTTGTTGTTGAGAACCGTCACCAAATATAGTTTCCATTTTGATATTGTTTTCCATCATCATAAAACTGCCAGCTTCGGCAATTACAATTTCCTTTGGATCTAATTCTATCTCAACATACTGCATTTCTTCTCCAAAAATCTGATAATCTATTTCGTGTGACTGCATAATTTTTAAATGATTTAGTTTTAAAATAAGTCGAATGAAGTTTTTAAATGTTACAATTTTTTTTCTTAAGATGTTAATTTGAGACAGAAAATTGTAGATGAAAACATCTTATTAAAGATATTAAAAAGATTTGTTATTTTAAATTAGTCTTAATTATGCATTTAATTACTATAAATTCTATATTTTTGCACTGTATTAATTTTATCAGAATGGCATTAGTTAGTGATTTGACCAGCAAAATATTATTTGAAACCGAAAAAGGATACAGTTATCAATGTGATTTGACTAATAGTATTATTATCAATTTTGTAGACACAGTATCAAGTTATAAAATTCATGATTTTTTAATTTTTCAGAGAAAGGTTAATAGCGTTGATATTCTTAACATGCTTTATGATTTGTCTGATCACTCGGATGCGCAGTTGATTGAAACCACTAAAAGAAATTTTTCGAGAAACCTAACTATTTGCGAAATAGTACAGCTTAGAGAATTATTAAACGGAACTAAATTTACCCTTAATTTACATTCTATGCTTTGCAATATTCTAAATGCAGAGTTGATTTGATGTTTACTTAGATTAAATCCAAATTTACAGGCACATAAGACTGTTCCCTTTAATTTTTGTAACTTTACACGTATAAAATTTAAAGGTTATGAAAGATTTACTAAGAACAAGTACTTCATTAGTTGAGGGAATACAAAATATATTAAACTTACAGGCAAAGATAGAAAGTGACGCTTCCAATAAATATTTAGCGATGGCTGCATGGCTGGATAGAAATGGTTATGAAAATACAGCATCGTATCTGTATAAGCAAGCGGAAGAAGAAAGAGAGCATTTCCTTAAAGTTTTCAAATATATTACAGACATGGGAGGGATTGCAGTTACACCATCTGTTCCGGAAGTGCAGCAGGAATTTGCTTCTTTTAGAGAAGTATTCGAAATTGCTTTGCAAAATGAAATAGCAGTTACGCAGGCAATTAATAGAGTTATTGCAAAATGTAGAGCTGAAAATGATTACGCTACAGAAGATTTTATGATGTGGTATGTTGCTGAGCAAAGAGAAGAGGAGAAAAATGCAAGAAGAGCTTTAGAGCTTTTTGATCTGATTAACGAAAACGAAGCTACAGGCAAATTTGAATTGGATTTGCAAATATCAAAAATCGGATAAACACTGATCTTTATAATTTAAAAAGCCCTTAATGAAGTAAATTATTAAGGGCTTTGTTATTTTATGCATTCATCAGCGTTTCAATCTCATCGACTTCAACCGGAATATTACGCATCAAATTAAAAGGTTCTCCTTTTTCCTGAATTACAATATTGTCTTCCAGACGGATTCCAAAACCTTCTGCCGGAATATAAATTCCCGGTTCTACCGTAAAAACCATATTCGCTTTCATTGGTTCGTGAAGCAGTCCGTAATCATGCGTGTCCAGTCCCATGTGGTGTGACGTTCCGTGCATGAAATATTTTTTGTAAGCCGGCCAGTCCGGATTTTCGTTTTGAACATCGGCTTTGTCAATCAAACCTAAACCAAGCAATTCCGAAGTCATAATTTTACCCACTTCCACATGGTATTGTTTCCAAAGTGTTCCCGGAGTCAACATTTTTGTCGCTTCGTTTTTCACTCTTAAAACCGCATTGTAAACTGCTTTTTGTCTATCCGAGAATTTTCCCGAAACCGGAATCGTTCTCGTCATATCGCTGGAATAATTCGCATATTCTGCCGCAACATCCAATAAAATCAAATCTCCTTCTTTACATTGCTGATTGTTTTCGATATAATGCAAAACATTCGCATTGTTTCCCGAAGCAATAATAGGGGTGTAGGCAAAACCTTTAGAACGGTTACGAATGAATTCGTGAATCAGTTCGGCTTCGATTTCATATTCGGTAACATTGGGTTTCACGAAAGGAAGCAATCTGCGGAAACCTTTTTCGGTAATGTCACAGGCTTTCTGAATCAAATCTATCTCTTCGCTTTCCTTTACAGAACGAATACGTTGCAAAATCGGGTTGCTTTTCGCCACATTGTGTGCCGGATATTTCTCTTTCCACCATTTTACAAAACGGGCCTCGCGGGTTTCTGTTTCAACAGCTGCACGGTAATGTTCGTTGGTGTTGATGTACATCGTATCGGCATAGGTCATCATTTCGTTCAAAACTTTATGAAAATCCTGCAGCCAATAAACCGTTCTGATTCCCGAAACCTGAAAAGCACGTTCTTTACTTAGTTTTTCGCCTTCCCAAACTGCGATATGATCGTTGGTTTCCTTCAGAAACAGTATCTCTTTTTGATTTTCATAAGGCGCATCCGGAAACAAAAGCAAAATACTTTCTTCCTGATCCACACCGCTCAGATAAAAAATATCCCTGTGCTGTGCAAAAGGCATCGTGCTGTCGGCACTAATTGGGTAAATGTCATTGGAGTTGAAAACGGCAACACTGTTAGGTTTAATTTCTGCCGTGAATTTTCTGCGGTTTTTTACAAAAAGAGCGCTGTTTATTTGATGATATTTCATAATTATTTCGTTTTTGAACTTCGAATTTCAAAATTAATGATTTTTTGAAGAAGTGACGTATAATTGATTTATTAAAGTTTTCATATTGTTTGGGCGTGTCCCAAGGGCCGGGCTTTCGGCTATATCTTTTATTCCGCTGTCGCTTCATAAAAGGATACCGCCTCTATCCCTCACGCGAACTCGGTTTCATAAGAAAATTTATCGAAATGGATTTAATAATTCGATTTTGTATATTGTGATGATTTTGATTTAATAAAAATGAAAGAACTGCTAATTGAAAGTAAAGGAATAAGAACCGACCAATATTTTATACCGCCTTTTGAGCTAAGAGAAGGAGAGCTGGTCGTTTTATATTTGTACGGTGGAGCTCATTTCCAAAGTATCAAAACGGAATTAGTTAATATTTTTACGGGAAAAATAAAAAACGAAAATGTAATTATCTTTAAGCCTCTGACTTATGTAGATTATTTTAAAGAATCGAAATTTAGAAACTTGTTTTTTCCAGTTAGAGTTGATGGATATTTAAGGAAAAATGCAAATTTGGAGAGTAAGTTTATCCATAAAATTTTTGAAATTCCCTGGATTAATAAGAAGACGAAAATAAATGAACTTTACTGGAATACTAAAAGACTACTTGCATTATATGCAACGTTCTCTAAAACAAAACATATCGTTTTTGAATTAGCGGGACAAGGACCTAAGGATGCAAAAGAAACTTGTGATATTGTTAGAAATGAAATTAGAAAAGGAGGTTCTGGGATATTAATTGACTGGGCTTCTGATATGAATGATAATTGTGATAAACTCATAACTTTAGAATGGTTAACTGTTTAACCCGATAGTATGGATTTGCAATCCGTGACCAAGCAATTGTTGCTAAAAACATGTTTAATCAAAACTAAAAACCACCCCTATGAATAAACTATTTACTCTACTTGCTTTAATAATCTCAATTAATCTTTCGGCACAAAAACTTCAATTTGATAAGAAATTTGTAGAAAGTGAAGATAAGTGGGTTGCTTTTCAGGCCGATAGTATCGGTAATTATAATTTCGGATTCATATATGTTGATGCTCAGGCAGGATTAACATTGGAATATGAAGGTTTTTTTAAAATTGATCAAGCCGGAAAATTTATAATGGATAAAAAGGAAAAGACAAGTTCGATGAAATATAGGTTACAGCCAAATAATACTTTAGTGGCATTTATACCCGAATCAAAATTTGCAGAGTTGCATATTCAAAAAACACCGGATTGGCTTAAACATTATAAAGGGGATGAAAATTCAATAGGACGTCTTTACAGGTGGGGATTCATGTACAACGGCTGGAATGAATGTGAAAAAGCATTGGAATATCTTGAAAAAGCTAATAAAATGGATCCGGAATATAAAGGTCTTAGTGTAGAATTAGCTTTTTCTTATAATTGCCTCAAACAATATCAAAAAGCGGTTGATGTGCTGAAAATTGCTTTAAAACAAAATCCTCTGGATGCTTATACGAATAAGGAATTAATTTATGCTGAAACTAAAAATGGTAATATTCAGGATGCTGAAAATGTCTGCCGAAAAGTTTTTAAAGAATGCAAGGATAAGACCTATAACTCTGAAAATGCCTACAACATTTTGCAGGCACATTATATCAAGAAAGATATTAAAAATTTCAATCATTGGTTTACAGAAGCGAATTCATATTTGATGAGCAATGAAAAAATTAAATCTTTAGCCGAACAAATGAAGACTGAATTGAAATAACACAGGCATGAAGTTCTAGCTATTATTAAATATTTTCATGTTTAACTTTCTGAATATCAATTACATTGCATAAAAAAAACACGCACCCATAGATATAGAGCAATTAAAATCACAAAAAATGGCAACAGAAATTATTTCAGCAACACCTGATCGTGAAATTGTAACAACGAGAATAATAAAAGAACAAAAAGATCTTGTTTATAGAGCGTGGTCAGATCCGGATCATTTGAAAAATTGGTGGGGACCAAAAGGATTCACAAATACCTTCAACGAATTCGATTTTCGTCCTGGAGGGAAATGGAGTTTTATTATGCACGGACCTGAAAAAGGAAATTATCCTAATGAATGTGAGTTTACAAGAATAGAAAAACCAAGTCTTATAGCCTGGAAACGATTTTCAAAACCGCTTTTTCAGATTCTTGTTACCTTTGATGAAGTATCAGAGAATTCCACAAAAGTGGTTTTCAAAATGATTTTCGATACAGCCGAAGAGTATGAGAAATTAAAACCTTTTGTAGTCGATAAAAATGAAGAAAACTTTGATAAACTCGAAATTGAATTATCGAAAATGTTTTTAGCAAAAAAACCGAAGTAATTAAACTTCGGTTTTGGAATTTGGACTTTATAAATTGAAATTTAATCCACCCATTTATAATATCTCGCCCCAATCAAATTAGGGATCTCTTTTTCGATTCGCTCTAAAACCCATTCGTTTTTAGGCGTTCGAATACTTTGTTTTTGTTCTTTTTTGTGAAGGCTTTCATAAGTTTCAAAACCTATTTCTGTACTTTCTTCCAGATTTTCAAAAAGTTTGGTTTTGGCTAGAGCCGATTGCCATTCCGGTTGAATCGTTCCTTCAAAAACTTTCGATTTTGATCCGCTTCCATAAGCCAGAAATCCGAATTTTGTTCCTGCAATATCTTTCTCCGTATCATAGTAATGAGCCAAAGTTGATAACAATCCCATGAAAATGGAACCTGTATAAAGGTTTCCAATTAAAGAAGAAGCCAATTCTGCAGGCTGTAATTTCTCGGTTACAAATTTTTTGTATTCTTCAGATTTTCCAACTTCTTTAATTTTATTCTGATAATCTGATGGCTCTATATTTTCTGAAATGATTTTATCGGAATGATCTAAGGCATAAATTTCAGATAACATTCTTCTTCCCTGAAAAGAATAGGGAAGGTGCATGATGATGCTGTTCCAGGAATTGTATAAAGTTTCGGTTGTGTTTTTTAATTTTTTGAATGAAAAGTAAGCAGAACGAGTACGATCCATATAACATTGATTCGAATACTGACCATCAAAAACCGGCTGGTCTTTATGAATTTCGATTTCAGCTTCTAAATTATCAAACCACGGATCATTGTTTTCCTTTTGTGTAATCGCTTCTTTTGAGATAGTTCTGTACGGTTTAAAAAAGTCAAAAACACCTTTTGTGCTCGTTGCCCAATTGTCATCAAAAGCAATAATTCTCGGGTTTGAAGTCACTAACATTGCCAAAGCACCTGCGCCTTGTGTATATTCTCCGGTAGAATTTAAATCGTATTTGGCAAAATCAGTCGTAACCACAATTGCTTTTTTAGCCGGATTCAGTTTTACAAAATCAATACAGTTTTGCAAAGCATCAACTCCGCCGATACAGGCAAAAGTAAAATCGACAACATCACATTCGGCAAGAGAATCTTCTCCAAATTTCTGTTCCATTAAACTGATTAAGAAAGAACTGATGGGTTTCGAACTGTCGATACCGCTTTCTGTACCTACATAAATGCGGCTAATCTCGTTCAGGTTTATTTCGTTCTCAAGGACTAATTTGGTCAACGCATTGGCTCCAAAAACAACTGGATCCTGATGAACATCCGGCAAAGTCATTTTAATTAATCCGAGTCCTTTTTCTAATTTTTCTGGTTCAATATTTCTGGCGAAAGCCAAAGTTTTGATGGGTAAGTGTATGTTGGCTACATCAAAAGAAATAGCATCAATTCCTGTTTTCATTCTCATTTTTTTTGAAGCGGATAAAGGTAAAATTATGCAATAGAATAGCAATTTATAAGATTACAAAATTACGCTTTTCACCCACTTTTGATGAAAACAAATTAAAAGTTTGATTAAAATAATAATTTAGTTAACTTTTGTTATTTTTTTGTGAGTTCTATATTTTTCTTAAATAAAGCTCTTAATTGTGTTTTTAAAAATTTTTATTAAAAATTAATGTGTTATTTGTTTTTTTAATACGTAAAAGTACGTATAGTAGTCTATTTTAAAATCATTATAAATAACAACGAAATGGTTGTAGTTGATGTGTAATTGGTTTATTTTTGCTTAATTTTTTAAAACAAACTACTTAAACAATTATGGCACAATCTGCACTATTGAATGCTTCCATCTTAAAGAAAGTGGCAATGGCACTTTCGGGAATATTCTTAATCACGTTTTTAGCGCTGCATGTTTCCTTAAATTTCATTTCTATTATTAGTGAAGATACTTTTAACGAAGCTTCTCACTTTATGGGTTACAATCCGCTAATACAATATGTAATGCAACCAGTTTTGGCAATCGGGGTAATTTTCCATTTCGTTATGGGATTTGTACTGACTATCCAAAACAGAGCTGCAAGACCAATTGCTTATGCAAATTACAACGGAGCTGCCAATGCTTCATGGAGTTCCCGAAATATGATTATTTCAGGATTGGTTATCTTGGCTTTCTTAGGATTGCATTTTTATGATTTCTGGTTTCCTGAAGTTGCCTACAAGTATATCGCAGGAAATGAGCCGGATGCTACAAGATATTACGGAGAGTTAGTTCATAAATTTCATGATCCAATTCGTACAGGATTATACTGTATTTCATTTGTACTTTTAGGATTTCACCTTTGGCACGGATTCGGTTCATCTCTTCAATCAATGGGGATGCACAATAAATATTCAAGATTCTTAAGTAAAGTAGGTTACTGGTTTGCAGTTGTAGTACCGGCCGCTTTCGTAATTATCGCATTATTTCATCATTTCAATAATTAATATCAATTATAATGGCATTAGATTCAAAAATTCCACATGGTCCAATTGCGGACAAATGGACAGATTATAAAGATCATATTAATTTAGTAAACCCTGCAAACAAACGTAATTTAGATATTATTATCGTAGGTACAGGTTTGGCTGGAGGTTCTGCTGCGGCAACTTTGGCTGAGTTAGGATATAACGTAAAAGCATTTTGTTTTCAGGATTCCCCTCGTCGTGCGCACTCTATTGCTGCACAAGGGGGTATCAATGCAGCAAAAAATTATAAAGGGGATGGTGACTCTGTTTACAGATTGTTCTACGATACTGTAAAAGGAGGAGACTATCGTGCACGTGAAGCAAACGTTCATCGTTTGGCTGAAGTTTCAGCTAATATTATCGACCAGTGTGTGGCTCAAGGGGTGCCATTGGCACGTGAATATGGCGGACTTTTAGATAACCGTTCTTTTGGAGGAACTTTGGTTTCCCGTACTTTTTACGCACAAGGACAAACAGGACAGCAATTATTATTAGGAGCTTATTCTGCAATGAACCGTCAGATTGGTCGTGGAAAAGTAAAAATGTACAACCGTCACGAAATGCTTGATCTAGTAATCGTTGACGGAAAAGCGAGAGGTATTATCGCTCGTAACTTGATTACAGGAGAAATAGAAAGACATTCTGCTCATGCCGTAGTTATTGGTTCCGGAGGATACGGAAACGTATTTTTCCTTTCGACAAATGCTATGGGAAGTAATGCAACAGCAGCCTGGAAAATTCATAAAAAAGGAGCGTTTTTCGCGAATCCTTGCTACACACAAATTCACCCAACATGTATTCCGGTTTCAGGAGATCACCAGTCAAAACTGACTTTGATGTCTGAATCGTTACGTAATGACGGTCGTATCTGGGTTCCTGCAAAATTAGAAGATGCTCAGGCAATTCGTGAGGGAAAGAAAAAAGCAACAGATTTAGCTGAAAGTGAAAGAGATTATTTCTTAGAAAGAAGGTACCCTGCTTTTGGTAACTTAGTACCTCGTGACGTTGCGTCCCGTGCTGCAAAAGAAAGATGTGATGCCGGTTTTGGAGTTAACAAAACAGGAGAAGCTGTTTATTTGGATTTCGCTGCAGCGATTAAAAGATACGGTACAGAAGCAGCTTATGTGAAAGGTTTAGATGCAAACGATAGTGCTTTGATAACTAAACTAGGAGCCGAAATCGTGAAAAGTAAATACGGAAACTTATTCCAGATGTATTACAAAATCGTTGACGAAGATCCTTATACTACACCAATGATGATTTACCCGGCGGTTCACTACACAATGGGTGGAACATGGGTTGATTATAATTTGATGACTACAATTCCGGGTTGTTTCTCAATCGGAGAATCTAACTTCTCTGATCACGGAGCAAACAGACTTGGAGCTTCTGCTTTGATGCAAGGTTTAGCTGATGGATATTTCGTTCTCCCTTATACTATTGGAGATTATTTGGCCCCAGATATTAAAATGGGTCCGATTTCTACAGACTTACCGGAATTCGTTGAAGCAGAGAAAAACGTAAAAGACTTAATTGATAAATTTATCAATAATAAAGGAACTCATTCTGTAGATCATTTCCATAAAAAACTTGGAAAAATCATGTGGGATAAAGTAGGTATGGCTCGTAATGAAAAAGGTTTAAATGAAGCGATTGTAGAAATTGCTGCTTTACGTGAAGAATTTTATAAAGATGTAAAAGTACCTGGAACTGCAAACGAATTTAATCAGGAACTTGAAAAAGCAATCCGTGTTGCCGATTTCTTGGAGTTAGGAGAATTGTTTGCAAAAGATGCATTGCACCGTAACGAATCTTGTGGAGGTCACTTCCGTGAAGAATACCAGACAGAAGAAGGGGAAGCACTTCGTGATGACGAAAACTTTGCATACGTTGCAGCCTGGGAATACAAAGGCAAACCAAGTGATGCAGTATTACACAAAGAACCTCTGGTTTACGAAAACATTAAATTAGTACAGCGTAGCTATAAATAAGAATTTGGTCGAAAGTCCAAAGTCTTAAAGTCAAAAGGCAAAATGTGCCAAGCGACTTTCGACTTTCGACTTTAAGACTTTCAAACTAAAAAGGTATGAAACTTACATTAAAAATATGGCGTCAAAAAAACGCCCAGGATAAAGGGGGAATTGTTGATTACCCAATCGACGGAATCGAACCGGATATGTCTTTCCTTGAAATGCTTGACGTTCTTAACGAAGGGCTAATCAACAAAGGAGAAGAGCCAGTAGCATTTGATCACGATTGTCGTGAAGGAATCTGCGGAATGTGTTCCTTATTCATCAATGGAGAAGCACACGGACCAGACAGAGGTGTTACAACTTGTCAATTGCACATGCGTATGTTTAAAGATGGTGACACGATTTTTATTGAGCCATTTAGAGCAAAAGCGTTCCCTGTAATTAAAGATTTAGTGGTTGACAGAAGTTCTTTTGACAGAATTCAACATGCAGGAGGATTTATCTCGGTAAACACTTCAGGAAATACAATTGATGCAAATACAATTCCGATTAACAAAGACGACGCAGACAAATCATTTGATGCAGCGGCTTGTATTGGTTGTGGAGCCTGTGTGGCAACTTGTAAAAACTCATCGGCAATGTTATTTGTTGGTGCAAAAGTATCTCAATATGCTTTGTTGCCGCAAGGTAAAATTGAGGCTACTGAACGTGTATTAAATATGGTTCACCAAATGGATTTAGAAGGTTTTGGTAACTGTACCAACACCGGAGCTTGTGAAGTAGAATGCCCAAAAGGAATTTCTCTTGAAAATATCGCGCGTATGAACCGTGAGTATTTGGCAGCAAGTTTAAAAGGATAAGTAAAATAGATTTAGCTTTTTATAAAAAACGCATTCATTAATTTGAATGCGTTTTTTTTATCTTTATATAAAATTACAAAATGAAAATAGCTATTATACAATCTACTCTTGTTTGGGAAAGCCCAGAGAATAACAGAATTAATTTTGAAGCTAAAATCAATGATATAAAGGCTGTTGTTGATTTAATTGTGCTTCCGGAGATGTTTTCGACAGGCTTTACTATGAATGCTCCAAAAATGGCTGAAACCATGCAAGGAGAAACCGTTCTTTGGATGCAGGTTTTAGCAAAAGCTAAAAAAACAGCTATTACAGGAAGTTTAATCATTAAAGAAAGCGATAATTTCTACAATCGGTTGTTATTTGTTTTTCCATCAGGAGAAATTCAGTTTTATGATAAAAGGCATTTGTTTACGCTGGCAGGTGAAGATAAAGTATATACTGCCGGAAGCAAAAAACAAATTGTAGAATATAAGGATTGGAAGATTTGCCTGCAGGTTTGTTATGATTTACGATTTCCGGTATTTGCCCGAAATGTCGAAAATTATGATTTGCTTGTTTATGTTGCCAACTGGCCAAAAGTACGTATAAATGCCTGGGATATTTTACTGAAAGCCCGTGCAGTTGAAAATCTCACTTACACAATTGGAGTAAACAGAACAGGTCTTGATGCGAATGATCATCAATATAACGGCCATTCGCAAGTGGTTGATTTTCTTGGGAATCCAATTTTATACCCACAAGAAAATGAAGGTGTTTTTATAGTTGAGCTAGATAAAAATGTGATGTTGGAAAGCCGAAAAAAATTGAATTTCCTAAGTGATCAAGATGTGTTTGAAATCAAGAATTAAAAAGCCGTTTTCTTTCTCTTTTTTTCTGCCTGCAGTTTTACTTGTTCTTTCTTTTTTTCTAATTCAGGGTCGAAAGGAATACTTAAATCTATAGATTCGATCTTGTCCCAATTTGCATGTAAATCAATTTCTTCCTGATAATAAAAGACCTCTTCTGCGTATCTTTTTTCTAAATAGTTTCCAGCATCATATACCTTGTTTTTGTTGTCGTCATAAATTACACGGACACTATATACAGCTGGTTCTAAAAGCTGAAACTCAAATTTTGTCTTACTTTCAGAATAATCACTGGCGAGTACGACATCTCCTTTTTTATTGGTTAATTCAACAATAATCGGGAAACGTTTTACATTTTGTAAATTCAGTGTAAGATTGCCATATTCTTCTATTTCTCGGGTATTTAATTTGTACAATAACGTATCATTAGATTTCTCGTAAAAATCTGTCAACGCACCGGGTAAAAATGTGAAATTATATTTTTGTGCAGGCTCTTTTTTAAAATCGATATATAGCTTTTGTTCAAACTCATCATATTCTGTCGTATAATCAACTGCTGCAGAATCTTTGTTGACTAGCTTAATTTTTGACTTATCAAACGCAACTAGCGGTGTTGCAGTTTCAAGCGTAAATCGATCTCTGAAATGGATAATACCATTTTGCAATGCCGTAATATTTAGCGAGTCTTTTTTCTGGTTTTTAATTTTAAAACTAAACTTCTTGTCATAATTATCTTTACTGACTTCTATTGATAACGAATCTACTTTTATTGGTTTATACCAAACTTGCAAAGAGTCTTTTTTTGGAAAACGTGTTATGATGGTTTCCAGAACTTCAGTACTATTTTTAAGTACAATTTTAGGTTTCGAATCTTTATTAAAATTCTGTTTTCCTTCATACGGAAGCAACAATCTGTTTCCTGAAGCCTGTATCGGTTTAAAAGCTTTTAAAGGAAGCTGTTCTTTAAATAATTCTATTTCGTAAATAGTGTCATTCGGTATGGTAATAGGCTGTTTGATAAAGCCAATTTTATCATCTTTCGGATTAAATTTATTATTGTTTCCTTTGTCTTTTAGAGCTACCAAAAGATATTTTCCGGCTTTTAAATTTTCTAGTCTAAATGTCGTTAAGCTATCTAAAGTATTGGTTATATAACGTGGATTTTCTTTGTAAATAACAGAATCCGTAAATTTATCATTAACCTCGTACAGCATTACAGTTACAAAATTATCAGCGGTTTTATCATAAGAATCTTTAATCCTTCCGTTTAGGGCAAGAGAATCGATATAAGTACCTGTTGAGAAAACATATTTGAATTGATTATACGGATTTCCTTCATTATTATCAGTAATACTTTGTCCGAAATTAAAACTGTAAGTCGTGTTAGGCTGTAAAGTATCTTTTATCTTAATACTAATAAATTTACTGGCATTTGTAGGCGTAATAATAGGCGGATTTTTCATTGGCGGAGAGATAATCAGCTGTTTATTAGCGTTTTTAAGTTTTACATATTCATCAAATGTCAAAATGATTTCATCAGCTTTGAACTCAGTACTGAAGTTTTTTGGTGAACTTGATCTTAAAATTGGTGCAAGTGTATCTTTTAAACCTCCCGTTATGCTGCCGCGCTTTGCGCAACTCATCATTAAAAATACTATTAAAAAAGTAAAATATTTTAAGCTGTTTTTCAACATAACAATTTGTGATTTAATTGCACAAAATAACAATTATATTTGCTTTAATCGAAATTTTTTATCGTTTTATTAGGTTTTAGAACTTTAAGGAAAGTTGTATTTTGATTTTTATAAAAAGTTATTGCAGCTAATTTATAAACGAGATATAATTTCTTACTTTTGGCTTTAATTTAATTTACAGGGTTTGAAAAAGATTTTTTTTTTGGTACTGTTCTGCTCTTTATTGATTTCGTGTAATGAAAAGACTAAACCGATTGTTTCTTTTTATTACTGGAAAACCATTTTTAAATTATCGAATACTGAAAAAGAAATTCTCCGAGAGAATAATATCCGTAAAATTTACATTCGTTATTTCGATATTGATTTACATCCAAAAGATACAAATCCAATTCCTTTAACACCAATCCATTTTAAAGAAAAAATGAATGATTTTGATGTTGTACCGGTAGTTTATATCAAAAATAAAGTGATGCTGAAACAAAATCTTGATATTGAAGATTTAGCTCAAAAAACGGTTAAACTGATTAATGAAATCAATACTAAAAATAAAATCGACAGTAAGGAAATTCAAATAGACTGCGACTGGACACTTTCGAGCAGGGATAATTATCTTCAGTTTATTGCGTTATTTAAAAAGCTTTCGCAGAAGAAAATTTCAGCTACGATACGGCTTCATCAGATTAAGTATTTCAAAAAAACCAAAATACCAAATGTCGATTCGGGCGTTTTGATGTATTACAATATGGGTACAATCGCAGTGGATTCATTAAATTCCATTTATGACAAAAAAATTGCAGAGCGTTATCTTAAAAGTTTGAAAAAATATCCTTTGCATCTTGATTTTGCCCTGCCAATTTATTCCTGGGCAGTTCATATTAGAAATCAAAAAGTGATTGGGCTGCGATCCAAACTGAGTATTTCGGAACTGAAGAAAGACGAAAATTTTGAAAAAGTAAATTCGGTTTTTTTTAAAGTCAAAAAGCCAAATTATAAAAATGGTGTCTATTATGAAGAAAATGATTTGTTAAAAACAGAAGCTATTTCATCAGAAGATTTAATAGAAATGGCAGAAAATTTAAATAAAAATTGTGTACAAAAACCTAACGAAATCATATTTTACGATTTAGACGAATTCAATATAGAAAACTATGAAAAGAATATTTTTAAACAAGTTGTTTCTTGTTTCTAGCACTTCCTTACTTTTTGTTTACGGAGTGATTTATGCTTGCGGGGGCGGTGACGATTGGGATTTTTTTGGTTACAATTCGAATTTTACACCCGAAACGTTTGCAGATAAATCTTACTCGCCGCTTTTCTTAGCGGGAGATGTCTTTTATGGAATTGGTTTTGATACGGAGCATAATTCACGTTTCAACGAAAATATAAAGTCAGACTGGGGAACTTATCTCAAAGGAAAAGTTGATACGGCAACCATAAATTATTTTTTAATTGGAGATGATAAACCACATTATTATACGAATGAAAAAAACACCATAAAAAATAAAGAAGAAGTTGAGCAGCTTCACGTATACTATAAAAACAAAAAAGTCAATGCAGCTTCTGTAAAATGGGGTAAAAAAATTAGTCTTAAAGATGATAAGATAAAAAGTTTTATTGAGTTTTTGTATCTGGCACAAAAAATTGAAACTGTTTCTATAGGAGAAGATTATTGGAGCTATGATCCAGTTGTGGCTAAGACTTTTAAAGATTTGAAAATGATTCAGTCTATAGAAAATGTTTATAACACGACTTCAGATCCGTTTTTGAAAAACAGATATTGGTTTTTGACCATGAAAGCGCGTTTTTATAGTACAGACAAGAAAAAAGCGATTGATTTTTTTAATAAAACAGAAAATTCCGTACCTAAGAATATGCTATATTACCGTGCTCTTTCTTATGTAGCGGGAATTCACTATAAGTCAAAACAATATGCTACTTCAAATTATTTATATGCTCAGGTTTTTGATAAATGCCCGGAACTGCGAATTGTAACGGCTTATAGTTTCCATCCCAAAAATGATGCTGATTGGAATAAATCATTAGCATTGGCTAAAAATAATAAGGAAAAAGCCGCTCTTTGGGCCATTCACGGATATTATAAAGATGAAAAACAAGCGATTGAAAAGATTTATGAATTAGATCCTAAAAGTAAGCATTTGAATTATCTGGCAACAAGACTGGTTAACAAACAGGAACAGGCGATCAATAATTCTTTTCAGCAAAATGCAGGAGAAAATGTGCCAATGAAAAACCAGACTGTTGCCGAAAATAAAACAGAAAATCAGTCTAAAATTGATAAAACGGCTTTTGGTTTAATCGAAAAAATTGCAGCAGCAGGAAATACAGAGAGACCTTATCTGTGGGATCTTTCTTTGGGATATCTTCAAACTTTAAAAGGAGACTATGCAAATGCAGACAAAAGCTTAGACAAGGCGGTAAAAACGCTTCCGAAAACAGAATTGGCAGGAATGCAATTGCGTTTGCTTCGCTTTGTAAATAATCTGAACAAAATAGATAAACTGACTGATAAAAACGAAAAAACAATTTTAGCAGATTTGAATTGGCTTTATAATGAGCTTCCAAAGACTTATAAAGGGCAGGAGTTTCGTTATCAAAATGCATCATCATGGAGCAGAAGTTATTTATCTGCACTTTATAAAGCAAAAGCAGATCCGGTTATGGCTGAAATATTCGGAGAATCGCGCTACAGTTATTGGAACAATGGAAATGCTTTTTATGATAATGAAAAAAACCTGCAGGGGATAAAAGCATTTTTATCCAAACCCAATAAAACCGAAATCGAAAAAATTGGCGCGGGAATTTATAGTTTGAAACTAAAAGATATCAATAACTTTCAGGCTGTTAAGGCAACTTTTGAAAATAAAATTTCAGAAGCAATTGTGTTTATACAACAGGCTGATTCAGTTCAGTATCAGACTTTTTTAGGGAATCCGTTTAACGGAAATATTAAAGACTGCCATGATTGCGATCATGTTGCTTATCAAAAAAAGAAATACAGCTATATTGATTTTTTAAATACAATTAAGATTATGCAGGATAAACTGGCTCAAAAAGATGATGTTTATACGAATAGTTTGTTGCTTGGAAATGCATTTTACAACATTACACATTTTGGAAACGGCAGGACTTTTTATGAAATTACAATAGTAGGTTATGGATCAAGTCCGTATTCGTTTAGAGATTCGATGAAAGGAATGATAACCAATTGCGATTTGCCAAAAATGTATTATCAAAAAGCATTTGAGGCCGCAACAACCAAAGAGCAAAAAGCAAAATGCATTTATTTAATGTCAAAATGTGAGCGCAATCAATATTATAATGCTAAATATAACAAAGTTAACAGCTGGTGGGAAATCCAGGATGATAAAATTAATTTTATCGCATGGAACGGATTTAAAACATTGCAAAACGATTATTCGAATACGAAATATTATCAGGATGTAATTGCAGAATGCGGTTATTTTAATACGTATGTCACTCAATAAATTGTAATAATATGGTAAATAAAATTGAACACATAGGAATTGCAGTTAAGAATATGGATGATGCCAATATTTTATTTGAAAAATTATTAGGAGTTCCAACGTATAAAACGGAAACGGTAGAGTCTGAAAGCGTTGTAACTTCTTTTTTTCAGACAGGAACAAATAAAATTGAACTTTTAATGGCAACCAATCCAGAAAGTTCCATTGCTAAGTTTTTAGAGAAAAAAGGAGAAGGAATTCATCACATTGCTTTTGATGTTGAAGATATTTTCGCAGAAATATTACGATTAAAAAAAGAAGGTTTTGTTTTGATAAATGATATTCCGAAGAAAGGTGCAGATAATAAGTTAGTCGTTTTTTTACATCCAAAGAACACAAATGGCGTTTTAGTTGAGCTTTGTCAGGAAATTAGATAATTTTAATAGTTTAATAATCGCTTGATAATCAATTTTATTTTTGATAAAAATTGTTAATATTATAATTTACCATAAATGATAGTGCAAAATATTTGGAGCAAATAAAAAATAGTAGTAATATTGCAAACTCTTAACCGGTCCTATAGCTCAGCTGGTTAGAGCACCTGACTCATAATCAGGTGGTCCCTGGTTCGAGCCCAGGTGGGACCACTAATAAAATCAAGCCTTTACAGTGATGTAAAGGCTTTTTTATTTTCTTATGACGAGCATTTGACGAACATCAATTGTTTTATAATCAATTAGTTTTGTTTACTTTTATATAACTTAATTGAATATAATATGACCAATTATATCTACATCTTGTCATTTATTCTGATTTTTGCGAGAATTGTTGTTCCTGTATATCTGCTTTTTAGATTTTTTTTCATAGTTAAACCTCTATTTGTAAATTTATATTTTGAAGAGAAATTTAGATATTATATAGGAATCAATAAAAGTAGGTTGTTGATCTTGGTTCTAATTTTGCTTTTATCATTTTTATTAGGAGTCTTTCTTGGTAAAGAAGTTTTGAGTGTTTCAGAAACTTACAAAATCTTATTGAATCTCTTTTTACTTGTTTTTACCCAGTTTCTATTGTTTTATATGTTTGAAATAAAAACACCTAGGAGTATTTTTAAAATAGTAAAAGATTGTTTTGAAAACCCTAAGGAAATATTTAAACAAAGAGAAGTTGTTTTTGAAGAAAGTAATGTAATTGGATCAATAAATCAGAATGGGGTAAATTTTAAAGATGCCGTAAATCTAACCAATGGAGATATCATTAAACAGATTCATCAAAGAGAGTTTGATCTGGTAATAGAGAAGTATATTAATATCTTTCGAGATAGTTCTTCAATTGAAAATCTTTATAAGTTATGCAATGGAATGGAAATAAAAGAAGGATCAATTTCAATAAAAATAGATAATAAAAGAAATTCAAAACAGAACATAATTGAAATATTGACAGCACTTTTCAATATTCAAAAAAATTGGAATTCTCAGATTAAAGATAAAACAAACACCAAAATCATTGATTTTTTGAATAAGTATATTACAATAAATGATGGAGATAAAATTTTACACATTAACGATTTTACAAGATTTTTTGAAAAATTGCCTTGATCGCTATGTAAAATTTGATTACTCAAATATGTTTTTTAAAGATAAAATAAGCTAAAGTGATTTGTTCTGTTTGAGAATTTATTATTATTAGTTATTTTAAATATGTAAATTGTTTTTACACGATTTTTTACATAACCAAACCTCCGTAAACTTGTTTCATAATTTAAAAATTAGAAACATGGATGCAAGTAATTTTACTTCCAAAATTGATCGATTGGAATTGATCGTAATGGAACTAGCAAAGAAACAAGATGCGTTTATTAAAAAGGCATTAATGAAACTATCTTTAAATAGTAAAGATGTTTATTCCTCTGAAGAAGCTGCCGAGTTTTTATCAATAGAGGTCAAATACATTTATCAGCTTACTCACCAACGAAAGATTAGATATTCCAAGAAAAAAGGTCAGAAGAAAATCTATTTTAGAAAAGCAGATCTTCTTGATTATTTAAACGGAGAGATCATTAGTACTACTGAAGATCTTGAGAACACAAATGCTACTTTGTGGAAAAAATAAGGCGTTCAACTTCCGTAAATGAACGCATAAAAATCCTTTATTTTTTAATCAAATTCTTATGACAAGATTGTAAGGATTATAATTTGAATCTTATGGACTTAGATATTCCTTATATCAGAGTAGGAACTTCCTATTTCAAAATTATTGATAAACCTTTAATATCTGGCGATAAAGTAAAAGTAATGGTTCGGTGGAATCGTGAAACAATCATTTCAGATCATGGAAAATCATTTTTGAATAGCATACTTAAATTAGATGGATTTTGCTGTATTCCTAATCATTTTGGTTACGAGCAAATTGTAGATGATTTCTATAATACCTATCATGAACTACCTAACGAACCCATCGTCAAGGATTTTCCGATAGATGAACTAGAAAAATTGATTCCGAATTCATTGCAATTTATTCAACATATTTTTGGCGATCAAGCACAATTAGGCTTAGACTACATAAAACTTTTATATGAAAAACCTACGCAAACATTACCGATTCTTTGCTTAGTGAGCAAAGAACGATCGACAGGAAAAAGCTCCTTCATAAAGTGGTTGAAATCAATTTTTGGAATGAATATGACTTACATAAAAGGAGATTCATTTGGCTCGCAGTTTAATTCTGATTGGGCGAGTATGTTACTTGTAGCGATTGATGAAGTGTTTTTTGATAAAAAAGAAATTACAGAACGTTTAAAGTACCTTTCTACGACTGACAAAGATAAAGTAGAAGCAAAGGGAAAGGATCGACAAGAAATTGAATTCTTTGCAAAATTTGTTCTTTGTTCTAATAATGAAGATAATTTTATTCAAATAGACGAAGAAGAAATTCGTTTTTGGATTCGTAAAATTCGTACTATAAATACAGAAGATGTATTCTTTCTTAAAAAACTGAACAAAGAAATTCCTTATTTCTTAAAGTACCTGCAAATGAGAAATTATTTTTCTCAACAAAAAACTAGAATGTGGTTTAAACCTGAACAGATTATGACCGCCTCTTTGTTAAGGCTTGTAAATCGAAATAAAGAAGAAATACTGATGCTTGAATTGATTCATGAATGTTTTGAGAAAATGGAAGAGGATGAGTTGAAATTAGCTCCTAATGATATTTTTATTCTACTGAGAAAGCAAAATAACAGAATGGATATTTCTGCTAATGAAATAAGAAATATTCTGAAACGATGGGGTTTTACACCGGAAGATAATACGAAGTCTTATTGTGGAGTTGAATTATTGTCGCATGGTGAATTTGTAAAAGTAGATCGAAGAGGACGTTTTTATACCATTAAAAAGATTTTGTTTTATAAAATATTTGATGCTTTGATGCAAAATTAGTGTAAAGTCTTGTATCTGAGCTAAACACATCTGTATCAAACCTTGCATCAAACTAAAAAAAATCTTTTTTGATGCAAAACCGATGCAGGACAAAAATAAAGTGATGCACTGATGCAGCTATTGATGCAGTGCAATGTTAAAATAATCAATGGTTTATGTCAGATTTGCATCAAAGCATCAAAAAAATATTTTTTTTTCATCAGCAAATAAACAGACTTACACAAATCAAATAGAAAGGTTACTTAAAAATAATAGTTATGGAAAAGTTCAATTGTAAAATTGCGAATCAAATTGATTTAGTCAATTGTCTTGAAACATTAGGACATGAGCCATCGAAAATTAAAAATCAGGATTATTGGTTTCTATCGCCATTTCGAAATGAAAACACACCCTCTTTTAAAGTGAATCAAAAATTAAATTTATGGTATGACCATGGATTAGGCAAGGGAGGAAATGTAGTTGATTTTGGGATTGAATATTTTAGATGTACAGTTTCTGAATTTTTACAGCTTTTAAATGGCAGTAGTATTTCCTCCGGGACAAGTTTATCACTTAAGAATGAGAATCGACAGTCTTCAAATCAAAGAATTGCAAATGAGAAGAAAGATAATCTCCTTGATAAAATTGTTATTGTTGATGTTCGCACATTAGAAAATAAATTCCTGATGGCTTATTTACATAACCGAAGTATTTCACAAGAGATAGCAAGATACAATTGTAAAGAGGTTGATTTTTGTTTAAATAATCGAAAGCATACTGCTATTGGGTTTCAGAATATTTCGGGAGGATATGAATTGCGTAATGAAAATTTTAAAGGTAGCAGCTCACCAAAAGATATCACCTTCATAGATAGCCAAGCAAAATCAGTAGTCGTTTTTGAGGGTTTTTTTGACTACCTCTCTTATAAAATGATGAATCAAAAATCGGTTAACCTACAAACAAATTTTCTAATACTTAATTCACTATCTTTTTTTAACAACTCACTACAGTTGATGGAAAAACACGAGAGAGTTGATCTCTATTTAGACAGAGATATGGGAGGTGTCAAATTTACTAATGAAGCCCTACAAAGAGATTCAACAAAATATACCGACCAAAGTTTTTTATATGAGCAAAAGAAAGATTTAAACGAATGGTTAAACCAGGAACAGCAAGTTAAACGAGGTCATAGTTTTAGGAGATCTATATGACGTTCGAGTGGTAGCCAGCTATGTTTTGGTAAAACCAAAACGCTGGCTCCCCTCATGCAGTTGCATTCGTTTAGAGGAATTTTTTTCATGCATCCGCATTCAAAAAATAAATGATAAGAGACTATGGAAGAACAGAATGAAACTAAAAAAAATAGAGGAGGTAGACCGAAAAAGGCGATAAAAAGAGACCAACTTATGGCAATTAAATGTACACTCTACGAGCGTAAAATAATTGAATCCAAAGCTAAAAAAGTAAATCTTACTGTTTCCGAATACCTTCGTGAAGTCGGATTAACAGCAAAGATTGATTATAGAAATAAAGCCCTTCCAAAAGAAATTCTAAGTTTTACAGGAGTGCTCAATCACATGGCAGCCAACCTCAACCAGATAGCCAAAAAGAGAAATAGTAATGATGAATTAAACCCAGTTGAACGGGCAGAATTAAAAGTGCAGACTCGACAGGTTAAAGATCTTGCCGTACAAATTAAAAATTTTATGTCATGATAGGTCATGTAAGTATAGGCAACTCTTTTTACCATTGCATTAGCTACTGTTTGGAAGATAAAAGAGAATTGTCTGAAGAGAAAAAACTTGCACTTGAATTGCAAGACCATTTGCAACATAAAGGTCGTGCAGAAGTATTGGAGTATAATAAATGTTTCGGTAACAAATATGAGCTTACTCAACAGTTTAAGGATGTTAGGAAATTAAGTAGGCGTGTTGAGAAACCAATGTTGCATCTCACCTTACGTCTAGCTCCAGAAGATATATTGACCAAAGAACAATTAAGAGAGATTGGGAGAGAATGCGCTAATGAGTTTGGTATAGCAGATAACCAATACATTTGTGTGCTACATAAGGATACCAAAGAGCAACATATTCATATTGCATCCAATCGAGTTGGCTTTGATGGTAAGGTTGCCAATGATAGTAATAGCTATAAACGAATGGCAGAACTTTGTCGACGGCTTGAAAAGAAATACGGTCTTCAAGAAGTATTAAGTCCAAGAGCATTCCTTTCTCCTAAAGACAGGTTATTGCCTCGCCATGACAGTAGAAAGGAAAAACTTAAAGAGGATGTTCAACAGACATTAAAGTATGCCAGTTCATATTTAGCATTTGAAAGACTTATGCGGGAGTTGGGTTATAAAGTTCTTAAGGGCAGGGGGATTTCTTTTATAGATGATAAAAAAGTAAAAATAAAAGGAAGTGAAGTTGGTTTTTCATTGATGAAAATTGAAAAGATCTTGCATCAGAAACAACAGTATGTCATGAAAAATGCTGGTGAAGAAAAAAATTATGATAGAGATAGTCAGTCAATATCTAATTCTTTTAACACTAAAAAACAAAACAAAGAAAAGCAAGGCTATACTTTAGATAGACAAGGAGAAACAGTTGTTAAAGACGTTTTAGGAGCTATAGGACAATTAATGAATTCTGAATATGAGCCGGATTATATCGATCCTGAATTACAGAGAATTCCTCAAAAGAAAAAGAAGAAATCAGCATTAAGGAGATAGTATTAGAAATTAGAAAATATGGAAACAAATTCAAATACAGACAAAGGGCATATAGAAAGAGAGACATTACAATTAGTATTGGAGGAATTTACACTGGAACAGAAAACAAACAATCAGCATATTGAGGCGCTTATTGCTGCAGTTAAAAACGTAGAGAATAAAATCGATTTGTCTAAAAAGGAACATAAAATAGAAAAAAATGTTTCAGAACAATTGGATATTATGCAAGTTGAGACTATTCTTCAAAAAGGTTTCCTGGATATAAAATATATGATTGGAAGGCAACCAAAAAGTATCCTTAGGAAATTCCAGATTTTGTTATTTCCGGAACAGGATGCAAAACTGTTTTATAAAATTGTTTTTGGCAGGTGGTTTTTATGGCTTGCTATAATGGTAGCCGTAAGCGATCTTTACAAATGGGGAATACATTATAACGATAATAAGAAAGAAATTGAATTGCGACAAATTCAAAACGAAAGGATACGAAGAGCTTGGGAATATATGTATGCTAATAATAGCGAAGAAATTAAAAAACTGATGAAAAAAGAGTATGCAAACTCAATAGAAAGTAATTGACAGAGGGAAATGTATAGTTTTTTTAATAGATGATGCTTCTCAATTTTTATTTTTGTCTTTACAATGTTTTTGTACATTTTTTTTGTAAGGATTACATATAATTTTTTTTTGAGTTGACTTAAATGAAACGTCATTACAAGAAAGCATTAATTCGAGTGATTTTTATTGTTAGAACTTTTCATATAATTAAAACGCAAAAGTAAAGAAGTGATTGATACCTTAATATTAAACTAAAAATAAAGTTATCTTCTAATAATTTTATACAGAAAACCAAAAAAATTATGCATTACGCAGATGCAAGCTTGTTCATCTCTTGATAAAATTATTAACTAAAGTTCTTTTAACTGCTGGAAAAAAATATAAAAATTTAAAATCATTTGATTAGAGTATTTTTTTGGTTCCAAAACGAAAATTAAATATAAAGTTTGGCGAAGCATAACTACAAAAAATTTTACTTTCGTCTAAATATCAAAAGGAAATAATTATTTATGGCTCTTCTTAACTTATTATTGCTGATAATAACAGCATTTCTTTTGAGTGTGAATACTATTTATTATAATAAAGAGTTTGTTGGAGTCAAACTTTTAAGCCAATATTCCACGATATTTTGTATTACGGTTTTAAAAACAGAGAAGTCATCTTCTTTTTTGAAGTAGCCCTGTGCGTTGCAGGTGTATGCTTTAATAATATTTTCGGGAGTTTTGGATGTTGAAAGAAAAATATAAGGTACACACTTTGTGCTTAATGTGTCATCGGAAAGTATATCCTCTCGCAATTCAAATCCATTTATCTTAGGCATATTAATATCAGAAAATATGATAAACGGGGTTACAAGAGGATCAGCCAAATACGAGACTGCATCCATGGGATCTTCTATAAAGGTTATCTTATTGGGATAGTTCAAGCTTTCAAAAATATCCTGAAGAAGCATCCTGTCATCTTCATCGTCTTCAATTATTATTATTTCGCCATTTCTTCTCATTTTTTAAAGGTAATATAAAGCCTAGTTATATTCAAAAGTTTTAACAAGAAAAGTAATTGAATTAATTTTTTTTTTAAAAGTTTTCTATTCTAAGTGATCTATGCCACTGTTCTAGTAGGATTGTTTTTAAATTTCCAAAAGTTTTGAATTTTTTAAAAATGCTTAAGTAATCCAGAATATCTAAATTTAAATTAATATATAAAAAACATGAATAAACTTGATTATTTCCATGTAAACTTTTCTACTCAAATTACAATAAAAATTTTAAATAGTTTCTTGATTTCTTTTTTTACTCGATCATCATTAGAAGTAAATGCCATAATATTTTTTTTCTAATACATGGGAATTATGTAAAATTTAACTATAAATTATATAACATTAATCCATAATATAGAATCAACTTTGTTAATAACGAGACTTAATGTTGTAATATAATAATTACAAAACTTTTTTAATTTTTTTTCTACTCTCTAGTTTACAATAAATTAACAATTTTAAGATTAATGATAAAAGTTTACGAAAGAAATCAGAAGGGCTGAAAGTAATTACATTTAATTTTGCACCTCAAAAATGAAGAAATCACTTTTTTACACTATTTTCTGTACAGCAATTTTACTTATACATAACATTGCTTTTGCTCAAAATCCACCACCTCCTGGATTACCTGATGATCCAGTAGTGGTACCAATAGATTCATTGATATATATATTATTTGCACTTGGAATTATTTTTGGGTTTTATATTATAGTTAAGAGAAAAAAAGTATTCTATAAATGTTTCCTGCGAGTGGAAGTCTTTTTTTTGGTATTTAAAATAAAGAAAAAAATTATGAAAAAAATATTACCATTATTTTTTGTTTTTATTTCTATTCAAACATTTTCACAAATATATATAGGAGCAAATTCTCCTGTATATGTTAAAAATCAGGTGTTGTATGTAAATCAGAATATAAATTTAGCAACAAATTCAAATCTATATTTAAGGAATAATTCTCAGTTGGTTCAGGGTGCTACGGGAGTATCTACCAATAGCGGAACAGGTATTATATCTGTTTATCAGGAAGGTACTTCTGATAACTTTGAGTATAATTACTGGTGTTCCCCTGTTGGAAACCCAATTTCATCAGCCGGTAATACACCTTTTGGAATTACATTGCTAAATCGTCCAACTACTTCAACTGATGCGGTGCCTGCAGTAATACTCCCTCTTACAAATTATGACGGATCAGCAAACCCGCTTGCTATAGCATCATATTGGATATATAAGTTAACCAATGCCAATAACTACTCGCAATGGGTTCAGGTTGGAGGTTCTACAACAATAGCCGCTGGAGAAGGATTTACAATGAAAGGGACAAGTGGTATTGATACAACTGATCCCGAAGGTACAGGAATTATTAATAATCCTGGTACCGGAGCTCAAAGATATGATTTCAGGGGTAAACCCAATGATGGAAATATATCAGTGGCTGTTGGAGCTGGAAATGCAGCGACACTTACAGGTAATCCTTACCCTTCCGCACTTCATTTAAATGCTTTCCTACTAGATCCATCTAATACAGCCTGCACTGGAGTTGCTTACTTTTGGGAGCAGGATAAAACAGTGAATTCTCATTATTTATCTGCTTATCGTGGAGGTTATGGTACATATTCTCCAGTATCATTAGGGTCTTCAGGATTATATGTCGCAGCTACTTTTAACAGCTATAACAGTGATGGTAGTTTAAACTCTGCTGGCACATCCTCCGGGTTAGTGATAGAGCGAAAATACAGCCCTATTGGACAAGGTTTTTTAATTAATGGTGTAGCTAACGGTTCGGTCACCTTTAAAAATTCGCACCGTGCATTTTATAAAGAAGGTACCGGTCTATCTCAATTTGCCAAGTCAATAAAAATTATAGATTCAGATTCCCCAAAAGAGAAGAACACTCCAATATCATATTTTAAAATAAATACGATAATAAACAATCAATTTACAAGGCAGCTTGCTCTGGCTTTTATGCCAGAAGCTACAGATGGGATTGATAAAGGTATCGATGCCCTTAATATGGATCAAAGCCTTCCTAATGACATTTCATTTTGGTTGGAAGATGCCAGCTATGTAATCCAAGGAGTTAATTTTGAACTTTCAAAAAGAATACCATTAACTGTTAAAGCTGCTGCTGACACAACTCTAAAAATTTATATTCCTGAGATTGTTAATTTTGATTCTTCCCAAAATATTTACTTATTTGACCAACTTGATTCATCTTATCATGATATCAAAAACGGTACTTATCAGATTACTATTGCACCTGGGGTGTATACTGACCGATTTAAAATAACTTTTACCAATCAGACTCTTGGTATTGATGAAGAAATAAAAAGTCAACTCTTAATACTTCAAGACAATATCAATGAAGTCTTGAAAGCTTCAAATCCAAACAATATAATTTTTGAGTCATTTGTTTTATTTGATATTCGTGGCAAGGCTGTATTGAGTGAAAGTAATATAGGCGTTAAACAGAATTATAATTTTTCAACTTCGGGCTTAAGCTCTGGAATTTACATTGCCACTTTTCTAACCGCTAACAATGAAAAAATATCTCAAAAAATTATTATATCAAATTCGGTAAAAAAGTGAGAAACAGTATGGGATTTTTAATACACCACACCGCTCGTAAAATATCTTAATCTTTAATAACTAATTAATAGTAAAATTATGGTAAATACACATACGCAGAGAAAGCATAGTATATTATTGCTCTTTTTTTTCTTATTATCATTGTTAGGAAATGCACAGATCGGTATAGGTACGGTAACACCTGATGCAAGCTCTATTTTAGATATAAGTTCTACTACTCATGGCTTGTTAACACCACGGATGACTACAATACAAAGGAATGCTATAGCTGCACCAGCTGACGGACTGATGGTCTATGATACTGACTTTAAATTGTTTTATTCTTATATATCTGCTACCTCAGCATGGGTACCAATAAATGGTGCACTTCCGCGATTAAATTTTAAGCGTATTAGGGCTGGTGACAATTTAGCAACTGTATTGGCTACTGAGCTTGCAGCAGGTGGTGGTGCTAAATATGTTTTGGCATCTAATACATTATATGAAATTAATGGACAAATCGTATTTAATTTTCCAATAGATTTAAACAATGCATACTTGCAGGGTTTGGATGCTAATGAGGACATTGTTGTTAAAACATCAGGAAATCTTTTTGATGGAACAACAGGTGGTAGCATAAAGAATCTTACCATTACGACACCAGGAGCTACAGTTTTCAACCTAAGCGGTACTTCCGGTCAAACCTTTTTGCTTAGAGATTGTATTGTCGCTAATTCTAATAGCATAGGAACTATATCCGGTTATGGATTAGTTTTTCTAAGTATAGTTAATTTTTCAGGAAATACAAACGGAATTACTTATAGTAATATCGGTCAATTACTTTTGAGTAACGAGGCGTGGTTTAGCAATAATAATGGTACTTATGAAAAATTTACAGGAACATTTAATCTGATAGAAAAACAAGGTGGTTTCTCAAATGTGAATACAGGTGCTATTGGTCTCGATGTTTCTACAGCAGGTCTTACTATTACAGGTGATGCTGTTTTAGAGTCAATTGTTTTTACAGGACCAACTCCTGCAAATTATGTTAAGCCATATACTACAGGAAGTTATACAGGATACAATTTTAACAATAGCTGGAGCGTTCGATCTGCTGGAATTCCTAATGAGACCGATGGAAATGCTACTGCAGATTTTGCCATGGATTATACTGTAGGCAGTGGTCTTGGAGTGGCTTTCAATAATTCAAATCCTAGTGATATTGTGAAAGTAGGCTCAGGAACGCCGTCCACAACCTATTCCAATTTATTCAGATTTTCAACTGATTCCCCAAATAGATTAAGGTACATTGGAAAAAAGAAAAGAATTTTTCAAATAACGGGTTCTATTTCTTTTCAGGTTCCAGCTGCAGGTACTTACATTGTTTATATAGCAAAAAATGGTACTTTTCTAAGTCAGTATAAAGTTTACGGTAAAGGTGTATCTACAAATGATATTGTGGTCCTGCCACTTAATGCCTCAACTGAAATGTTAACTAATGATTATATAGAGGTTTATGCGCAACGTTATACGGGAAGTAATGGAAGTATTGTAGTTCCAAATATGACGATCACAATCAAATAGATTAAAGAAAAATATTACGTATATTTTTCTTGCTAATGTCAAAATATTACTATCTCCATTTAATAATTATTTAAATTAAATCTTATGGAAACATAAAAATCGCTTAAAAATGTAATTAAGTATGTACCAAAAAGTAATAATTATAATTGATAAGCGATCCGGTAGATTTGCTGCGTGATTGGTCATTTTTTACCAGAATTTGCGCATTATGTGTGTCATTAAAATATAATATCATCAATCATTTTGTCTAAAGTGTTGCTTGGAAGAGTATTTAAGTAGGACATAGTTGATTTGATATCTTTATGGCCTAAAGCTTCCTTAATAATATCTATTGATATATTATTAAATTTCAGGATTGTAGCAAATGTGTGTCTTGCGCAATAGTAAGTGATATTCTTTTGGATCCCCAAATCATTAATAATTTTTTTAATAGGTTTGTTTATATAAAGTTTTAGAAATTTTTCCTTTCTGTTATTTATATAGGTTTCGGAATCTTGATTATTGTGAATGATATTGAATATATACATAGAGTCAACAGGAGAGGCATATTCGTTAATTTTTTGCTTCCAGAAGTCGTTTAATTTAAAATTTACAATTACTCCTGTTTTACTTCTTTTATATGTAATAGTCTCTTTATACAAGTCTCTTTTCTTTAATTGCATAAGATCAATGAAATTGATGCCTCTTCCATAATAGCTTAGTAAAAACATATCTCTTGCAATAATATCACTTTTATCAGATAAATCTGCTTTTTTCAGGAAATCGAGTTCTTCTTCAGACAAGTATTCTTTTTTACCACTTTCCTTAATCTTGGATACTTTAAATTTAGTGAAAGGATACATAGAAGCAGGAATGATTTCTCTTCTAATTGCTTTATTAAAAACAGATCTTAAAGTTCTAATTCTTATACCAATGGTGCTCTGGCTATTTTTGTTGGCATTTAAAAAGGATTGATATTTATAGATTGCATCGACGGACAAATCTCTAAAAGTGATTTCAGTCTTATTCAAAAAACGTTGTATTGATCTTAGTGTTTCCTTTTCAATACTACTCGTTGACAGTTTTCCTGCGTTTTTAATTTCTTCAATCAAAGTTTCGTGAAAATCCGTATAACTCAAGGCCTTCTGTTTTCCAGATTTTTTTTTGAATTTAGTTATAATATCTTGTATTGTAAATGGATTTTCATCTGATTCAAAATCATGAATTATTTCATTAATTCTATTCGAGTATTTTTCGATTAGTTCATTAATTTGTTTATACTCTTTGTGCGATTTTTTTAGCCGTTGGGTATCAAACGACCAATCTTCATATTTACATGTTTTATTGATTGATAAACTACTGTTTATTCGATCTTTTATAAAGACAAGGATAATAGAATAATCCCCTTGTGCATTTGAAGTACTTTTTAATGTAAATTTATAGGAAATCATTTTCTTTTGATGTTTAATTTGTAAATTTGACGAACATTTGCTATGCAATCGTAGAAAAACAGGCAAAAACAGGCAAAAATTTGACGAACATTTGACGAACAAATCTACAAATATTATCATTTATAATAATGTATTTTGTTTTTTAAATTTTGTAAATAATTGATTTTCAGATATAATAAGTAAAAGTAAGTCATTGTAAAATAAATAAAATATGACTCATAATCAGGTGGTCCCTGGTTCGAGCCCAGGTGGGACCACTAAAAAAGCTTCATAAAATTTTTATGAAGCTTTTTTTTTGTTTAATACTTGGTTTTGAATAAAAAACGTATAAATTTGCTCAGGATTTTTTGTGAAAGAACCACGCTTTCTTTAAAGTCTGTAAATCAAATTTAAGTAAACTAAGATTCAATTATTTCGTTTTTTATGAAAATAATAAATAAAATTGCGACTGTTTTTTTGATGTTATTTGGTATATTGAGCGCATTTGCGGGAGTGACCCCGCCAAGTCCTCCTGCCACTACGGCTAAAGGTGCTGTGGCTTTAGCTGGTCCACCGCCGCCACCTGCTCCAATTGATGGTATTGGTTTGTGGATATTGATCTTCGCAGCAATCTTATTAGGGATATATGTAATCTATAAATATAAATTAAAAACAAAAGCTTTAGTGTAAACTAAAGCTTTTGTTTTTATGGTAGTTTTTGTTTTTATTTGTTTATTGAGTAGAGTTTTGAAATGTATTTTCCTACTACATCAAATTCTAAATTTATTTTAGTTCCGATTTCGAAATTTTTGAAATTTGTATTTTCAAAAGTATAAGGTATTATGGAAACACTGAACTCGTTTGTTTTGGAATTTACCACTGTTAAGCTAACTCCGTTTACAGTTATTGAACCTTTTTCGATTGTAATATTGTTTAGGTTTTTATCGTATTGAAAGGTATAGTTCCAGCTTCCGTTAGCTTCTTCGATTTTAATACAGATCCCTTTTTGGTCTACGTGGCCCTGAACTATATGTCCATCCAGGCGGTCACCAAGTTTCATTCCTCTTTCCAGATTAACAATGTCTCCGGTTTTCCAGTCTCCAATGTTGGTTTTTAAAATAGTTTCCTCAATTGCTGTTACAGTATAAAAAGAATCTTTTATAGCTACAACTGTCAGGCAGATTCCATTATGGGATACACTCTGGTCAATTTTTAATTCGTTTGTTATAGAGGAGTCAACTGTTATATGAAGATTGTTTTGATCTTTTTGTATTTCGTGAATCCTACCTAAGGTTTCTATAATTCCTGTGAACATTGTTGGTTTTATTTACTAAATTTGCACATCAAAATTAGTAATAAATAATTGGAGCTCATGAATAAAAAAGCAGAAAATATAATTGTTGGGATTTCGATTGGAGATTTAAACGGTATTGGAAGCGAAGTTATATTAAAAACATTCGAAGATTCTCGTATGTTGGAATTATGTACGCCGGTTATTTTTGCAAATGCCAAAATACTTTCTTTTGTTAAAAAAAGCTTTACGTCCACAGTTCAGTTTCACGGCATAGACAAATTAGAACAGATTATACCAGGCAAAATTAATGTGTATAATTTATGGAAAGAAGGTGTTGATATTAATTTGGGGACTAACGATGAAAAAATAGGAACGTATGCTATAAAGTCATTTGTAGCTGCAACTAAGGCTTTAAAAGAAGATTTGATTGATGTTTTGGTAACTGCTCCTATAAATAAATATAATATTCAATCAGAAGATTTTAAATTTCCCGGACATACTGATTATTTAGATCAGGAATTAGAAGGAAATGCTTTGATGATGATGGTTCAGGATAATTTGAGAGTAGGTTTGTTAACAGATCATGTTCCTTTAAGTGAAGTTTCATCACATTTGACAGATGAATTAATTACGAGAAAAATTGAAACGATCAGAAAATCTTTGATTCAGGATTTTAGTATTGTGAAACCGAAAATTGCAGTATTGAGTTTAAACCCTCATGCAGGTGATGGAGGTGTAATAGGAAAAGAAGATGATTTAGTGTTAAAGCCTGCTTTAAAGAAAATATTTGACTCAGGTACGATGGTTTTTGGGCCATTTCCTGCCGATGGCTTTTTTGGAAGCGGTCAGTATGAAAAATATGACGCCATTGTGGCGACATATCACGATCAGGGATTAATTCCTTTTAAGACACTTTCATTTGGAAAAGGGGTTAATTATTCAGCAGGACTGAATAAAGTGAGAACCTCTCCGGATCACGGTACAGCTTATGATATTGCCGGAAAGGATATGGCAGATTATAATTCTTTTAAGGAAGCAGTGTATCTTGCAATTGATATTTTTCGTTCGCGTAATCAATATGAAGAGATTAGTGCAAAACCTCTTAAAATAAAAGAAAAACAGTTATAAACAAAAAAAGGTGAATAAGATTATTAGTTTTATAATAATTTTATATCTTTGCACCCCAATTCAGGTATCTGAGTTTTAGATACTAATTGGACAAATTGATGTTGAAATGAGCAAAACAAAAGAATTTTTAATTCCTTTCGTGGGATTAAAGCTAGGAAAACACCATTTTGAGTATCAAATAAGTAACAAGTTCTTTGAGAACTTTGATTATGATGAATTTCAAAATTCTAATATCAAAGTAAATTTAGTTTTAGACAAAGGAAGCAACCTGTTAGAGTTGAATTTCAAACACAAAGGAACCGTAAATGTGCCCTGTGATTTAACCGGAGAAGATTTTGATTTACCTATAAAGGGAAAGATGAAACTCATCGTTCGCTTTGGAGATGAATTCAATAATGACAATGAAGAATTGCTGATTTTGCCTCATGGCGAATTCGAATTAGATGTTGCGCAATACATTTATGAAATGATTGTATTGTCGGTTCCGCTAAAACGGGTTCATCCAGGCGTGAAAGACGGAAGTTTGCAAACCGAAGCGCTTATAAAACTAAATGAATTAAAAGTCAAAGAAGTAAAAGAAGAGAGTAAACAAGAAGAAGATACTGACCCGCGTTGGGACAAATTAAAAAAACTATTAACGGATAAATAATATAGTAAAATGGCACATCCTAAGAGAAAAATCTCGAAAACAAGAAGAGATAAGAGAAGAACACATTATAAAGCTACTGTAGCTCAAATCGCTACATGTCCTATTACTGGCGAAGCACATTTATACCACAGAGCTTACTGGCATGAAGGTAAAATGTATTACAGAGGGCAAGTTGTTATCGATAAATCTGAAGCGGTTGCTTAATACGTTTTTTTAAATGATATTAGAACTCTCACTATGTGAGAGTTTTTTTTGTTGGATATAACTTTCTTTTTTAAGGAAATTTACGACAATGCGTTTAGATTTTTTTTTGTAATTTTCAAGTCTTTTAAAAATTTTTCAAATAGTAGTATTTGAGAGGAAATAATAGAATATAATGAATACAATCACAGCCGCAATTACCGCTGTTGGAGCTTATGTTCCAGACTTTGTACTTTCAAACAAAGTACTAGAAACAATGGTCGATACTAATGACGAATGGATTACTACTCGTACCGGAATAAAAGAAAGAAGAATTTTGAAAGATGCTGATAAAGGAACTTCATTCCTTGCTATAAAAGCAGCACAAGATTTAATAGCAAAAGCTAATATTGATCCTTTGGAAATCGATATGATCATTATGGCAACAGCTACAGCTGATATGCCTGTAGCGGCAACAGGTGTATATGTTGCAACAGAAATTGGAGCTACAAATGCTTTTGCTTATGATTTGCAGGCAGCCTGTTCCAGTTTTTTATACGGAATGTCAACTGCCGCAGCTTATATTCAATCCGGAAGATATAAAAAAGTCTTATTAATTGGTGCTGATAAAATGTCATCAATTGTTGATTATAAAGACAGAACAACCTGCATTATTTTTGGAGACGGAGCAGGAGCAGTTTTATTTGAGCCAAATTATGAAGGATTAGGTTTGCAGGACGAATATTTAAGAAGCGATGGCATAGGACGTGATTTTCTAAAAATACCAGCCGGAGGTTCTCTTGTGCCAACTACTTTAGAAACGGTACAGCAAAACAGACATAATATTATTCAGGATGGAAAAACTGTTTTTAAATATGCTGTAACAAATATGGCTGATGCAAGCGATACAATTCTGAAAAGAAATAATTTGACTAACGAAGATGTAAATTGGTTAGTGCCGCATCAGGCGAACAAACGTATTATTGATGCGACTGCAAGCAGAATGAATCTTGAAGACTCAAAAGTATTAATGAATATCGAAAGATATGGTAATACGACTTCGGCAACTTTGCCATTAGTGTTATATGACTTTGAGCACTTGTTGAAAAAAGGAGATAATATTATTTTTGCCGCTTTTGGTGGTGGATTCACTTGGGGATCTATTTACTTGAAATGGGCTTACGATACCAAATAAATTAAAACTAAAAACGAATCATTATGGATTTAAAAGAAATTCAAAACCTAATCAAATTTGTAGCAAATTCGGGAGTTGCAGAAGTAAAGTTAGAAATGGATGATGTGAAAATTACCATTAGAACAACTTTAGAAACAAATGTAACTGAGGCTACTTATGTGCAACAATTACCTGCTCAGGCTACATTGCCACAAGCAGTTGCTCCTCAACAGGCACCGGTAGTTGTAAATGTAAATAGTGAAGCAGCAGCTCCAGCTGAGAATTCTAAATTCATTACTATAAAATCTCCAATTATCGGGACATTTTATAGAAAACCATCCCCGGATAAGCCAGTTTTTACTGAAGTAGGAAGCACAATCGCTAAAGGTGATGTTCTTTGTGTAATTGAAGCAATGAAATTATTCAACGAAATCGAATCGGAAGTTTCAGGTAAAATTGTAAAAATTCTTGTTGACGATATGTCTCCTGTAGAATTTGACCAACCTTTATTTTTAGTTGATCCATCATAATTTTTAAAAATTCCAATAGAGAAATCACAAAAACCAATTGTTGGAATTTGGAGATTGGAATTTGTAATTTTTAATTTAAATAAGATGTTTAAAAAAATATTAATTGCGAATAGAGGAGAGATTGCACTTCGTGTAATTCGTACTTGTAAAGAGATGGGAATCAAAACTGTTGCAGTTTACTCTACAGCCGATGCAGAAAGTTTGCATGTTAAATTTGCAGATGAAGCGGTTTGTATTGGTCCTCCTCCAAGTAACTTATCGTATTTGAAAATGTCAAATATAATTGCTGCTGCCGAAATTACCAATGCAGATGCAATACATCCAGGATATGGATTTTTATCTGAGAATGCTAAATTCTCAAAAATTTGCCAGGAACACGGAATCAAATTTATTGGTGCCGCTCCTGAAATGATTGACAGAATGGGAGATAAAGCTTCTGCAAAAGCGACTATGAAAGCTGCAGGAGTTCCATGTGTACCAGGTTCAGAGGGATTATTAGAATCTTTTGAGCAAACACAACAATTAGCTAAAGAATTTGGTTACCCGGTGATGCTTAAAGCAACGGCCGGTGGTGGTGGAAAAGGAATGCGTGCCGTTTGGAAAGAAGATGAATTGTTGAAAGCTTGGGAAAGTGCACGTCAGGAAGCTGCTGCTGCATTTGGAAATGACGGTATGTATATGGAAAAACTTATCGAAGAGCCTCGTCATATCGAAATTCAGGTTGTTGGAGATGCATACGGAAAAGCGTGTCACCTTTCTGAAAGAGACTGTTCAGTTCAGCGTCGTCACCAAAAGCTAACTGAAGAAACACCTTCACCTTTCATGACAGACGAATTGCGTACTAAAATGGGAGAAGCTGCTGTAAAAGCTGCTGAGTTCATTAAATATGAAGGTGCCGGAACAGTAGAATTTTTAGTGGATAAACACAGAAATTTCTATTTCATGGAAATGAATACGCGTATTCAGGTAGAGCATCCAATCACTGAACAGGTCATTGATTATGATTTAATTCGTGAGCAAATTATGGTAGCTGCAGGAATCCCAATTTCAGGAAGAAACTATTTGCCTGAATTGCATGCTATAGAATGCCGTATCAATGCCGAAGATCCTTATAATGATTTTCGTCCTTCACCGGGAAAAATCACGACGCTTCACATGCCTGGAGGACACGGAGTTCGTTTAGATACTCACGTTTATTCAGGATATACAATTCCGCCAAATTACGATTCAATGATTGCTAAGTTAATTACAACAGCACAATCCAGAGAAGAGGCAATTAGCAAAATGCGAAGAGCTTTAGATGAATTCGTTATTGAAGGTGTAAAAACGACAATACCTTTTCATAGACAATTAATGGATGATCCAAGATATATAGCAGGAGATTATACAACTGCTTTTATGGATACTTTTAAAATGAATCCAATCGAATAAATACTAAACCTCATTGAAAGATGAGGTTTTTTTATGCCTCGATTTTGCACTCCTCTTTATTTAACCAACTCAGACTAATTATTTAATCCAAACTTAAAATTAGGGCAATCTAAAGAGGGTACTTTTGCAGATAAAAAAACATGAAATCTTTTTCGTTTCTCATTATTACACTTTTTATAGGTTCTGTAATAATGTCTTTTAATTCTGGTGATGATGAATACATATCTACAAATGCTTTAATTAGTCACGGATTAAAAACATTCAAAGATCAATTAGCTATTTTAAAATCGGATGCCCATCTGTTTCAGGAGAATAAAATTTCAAAAGAGGCTTTACAAGAGTCATTAAAAAACACCCGAAATTTATATAAGGAAATAGAGTTTTATATTGCATATCATTACCCTGAATTTTCCAAAACCCATATTAATGCCGCACCATTATTTCATGTAGAAGGTACAGGTACGGCATCAAATACATTACCGCCAGAAGGATTACAGGTTTTGGATGAACTTGTATTTTCAGATGAAGTAAGTACGCAACAAAATAAAATAGTTGAAATAACAGATTTTCTTTATAACAGTTATAATGATTTTTATTTAAGTTCAGTAAAAAACGGTTTATCTGAAGAAAAGAATAAAACGCTTCCTGTACGGATAGAACTAATCAGAATCTATACGATGGGTGTTACAGGGTTTGATACTCCAGGTTCGCTTAATGTTTTTGAAGAATCAATTCATGCACTAAAAGGGATTGATAATTACATTAAAAAAGATGATTACTTTAAAAAATTTGACACTCAAAAAGCAGAGAAGTTATTAGGAGGCAGTATCAAGTATCTTTCTGAAAACAGCAATTTTGACACTTTTGACCGAATAGAATTTTACAAAATGCATCTTCAGCCTTTATATGAAGAACTGGGGAATTGGGATAATTCTCCTGATGACTTAAAAGAAATATCGGGATGGAATAGCAACAATAAAAACTTTTTTAACGATGATTTCCTGAACCCTTATTTTTATACACTTTTAAAACCATCTGAAGATAATGCCGAATTGAGATCTTTGGGTAAAGAAATTTTCTTTGATAAAAAGGTGAGTAATGACAGCAAAATGAGTTGTGCTTCCTGTCATTTGCCCGAAAATGCTTTTACCGATTTAAAAATAAAATCATTAAGTAATGTAGAGGGGAAAACAGTTTTAAGAAATTCCCCTTCGTTATATAATGCTGTTTTTGCTAAAAGATTTTTCTATGACATGCGTGCCTTTTATCTGGAACAACAAGTAGAACACGTTATTTATAATGAACAAGAGTTCAATACGAGTTATGAAAGCATCATCAAAAAACTAAAAACAAATCCAGAGTATAAAAAAGCTTTCAAAAAAGCGTTTAAAAATGGAGATATTGATAAACAAAATTTCTCTAAAGCTTTGAGCTCTTATGTTGCATCGCTTTATTCTTTCAATAGTGATTTTGATAAATTTATGAGAAACGAAAAAGAGATTTCTCAAGATGCCAAAAAAGGCTTTAATCTTTTTATGGGAAAAGCGGCCTGCGCAACTTGTCACTTTGCCCCGAATTTTTCAGGATTAGTTCCTCCTTTCTATAATGAAAATGAATCAGAAGTTTTGGGAGTAACCAAGAATCCATTGCAAATTCTTCCAATTGAAATAGACGCGGATAAAGGCAGAATAAACAGTAATGTAAAAAAAGAGAATTCATGGATTTATGAAAATTCTTTTAAAACAATGACGGTAAGAAATGCTGCTCTTACAAAACCCTATTTTCATAATGGTGCTTTTTCAACTTTAGAAGAAGTAATCACTTTTTATAATGAAGGCGGTGGGGAAGGAATGGGTTTAGAAATTAACAACCAAACCTTGTCTCCGGACAAACTTAATCTGGATCAAAAAGAAATAAAACAGCTTGTTGCTTTTATTAATTCCCTGACTGACATCAGTAAAGCCCAATACTAACTTAATATTAACTGCTTAACATTGAGTTTAAGATTTGCTAATTTATTAGCATGTTTATTTAAAGTAAGCGTAATACAAAGTCCGGTACAGAAAAATAACTTCGCATAGTATAACAAAACATACTATACCGTGAAAAAAAAATTACTTTCAATTGCAGCTCTTTTATTAATCACAAGTTCAGCAATTCATGCTCAGACTACAATTTTTGATAAAGGTTCATCATGGAGCTATGATGACAATGGCGTTCAGTTAGTAGATCAATGGAAAAATCCTGATTTTAATATTTCAGGGTGGCTTTCAGGAAATGGACCATTAGGATATGGAGATCCTGTAACAACTACCATCAAAAAGCCTTTAAATGCAGCCTATTTTACTAAAGATTTTACAGTTAATTTATCAGATCTTAGTACTACGATGGAACTTGGAGTAATGAGAGATGACGGAATAATTGTTTTTTTAAATGGAGTAGAGGTAGTAAGGGATAATATGCCTGTTGGAACAATTACCTACGAAACACTTTCAAATACAACAATTGATGGAGCAAATGAAAGCATTTACAATATTTTTTCTATTCCGAAGGCAAATTTTGTACAAGGAACTAACAGAATTTCAATTGAACTACACAATAGAGGAGCAAGCAGTTCTGATTTAAGGATGGATGCTTATCTTAAAAAAGCAGACGCACCAGCAGTAATTCCTCCAGATACTTCTTGTAATGACGGAAATCACATCAGCTGTTTTACCTCTATTGTGCCTACAGTTCAGACTGCTAAATTAATTATTCCTTCACAGCACAAATATCAAATGATTCTTAAAGAAGGCGATAATTATACTGAAGGTGGAGGATTCATTGGAGGTCAGAATGATTTTACGGGTTATGTAGCTAAAAAAACAAGCGGTGTGGCAAGCAGTACAGATGGATATCTTTCGGTAAACCATGAAACAAATCCAGGTGGTGTTACAATTGCAGAAATTAATTACAATGCCACAACAAAACTTTGGGGATTGACAAAGTCAAGAGCGGTTGATTTTTCAACACCAAGTTTAGTGCAGACGATCAGAAACTGTTCCGGAGGGGTTACGCCTTGGGGAACTATCGTTACTGCAGAGGAATCGGTAACAGGGAATGATACAAATGGTGATGGTTATAAAGATTATGGCTGGTTAGTAGAAATTGACCCGGCTACAGCTGAGGTTGTTTCTAAAAATACTAATGGGACTAAAGGGAAACTTTGGCAAATGGGAATTATGAATCACGAAAATGTAGTGGTTAATAATGCCGGAACAATAGCTTATTATGGAGAAGATGGCGGAACACACATGTTGTACAAATATACTTTAGATACTCAAAATGACCTTTCTTCTGGAAATTTATATGTCTTGAAACTGGATCAGGGTTTAACTAATGGAAATCCGGTATCTACAACAGCAACTTGGATTCAGGTTCCAAATAAAACACAAGCAGATCAAAACAACACAACTTCTTTGGCAGAGTCATTAGGTGGAACCAAATTTAACGGAATAGAAGATGTTGAAATAAGTCCGTTAGACGGTAAAATATATTTTACAGCAAAAGGATTAAACAAAGTATATCGTTTAAAAGATAATGGAACAACAGCTTCAGATGTAGAAGTTTTTGTAGGTGGATTATCAACTGTATATTCTTTTAATACTTCAGATGGAGTTAAAACTGAATCCTGGGGTGATGGAAACGATAATTTAACTTTTGATGAGTTAGGGAATCTTTGGGTCCTTCAGGATGGAGGAAAAAATTATATTTGGGTAATAGCTCCAGATCATACTCAGGCAAGCCCAAAAGTTAAGCTTTTTGCTTCTATGCCTGCTGGTTCTGAGCCTACCGGCCTTACTTTTACACCAGATCATAAATTTGGTTTTTTCTCTATTCAACATCCGGGTTCAGGCATTGCTACAGATGTTGATGCCACAGGAAATACTATTGATTACAGAGGGAAATCAGCCACAATAGTTATAGCATTAAAGCAAAATTTAGGGACAGATGGTTCGTTGGGGATGATTGATCATCCAACACAAAGTGATATTGTTGTGTCTCCTAATCCTACTTCAGGAATTGTACAGATTAATTCAGATAATCTTAATAATTTGCAAGTTACAGCTTACAACATGTTAGGGCAAATTGTTTATAAAAAGTTTTTCTCACAAACAGGTTCAGTTACGGAATTAGATTTGACGCGTCAACTTCAATTTTCGAATATGCTCCTTTTAAATATAGAAGCTGATGGGTTTCAAAAAACGGTAAAACTTCTAAAAAAATAAGTATTAATTTTATTTTTTAGCTGCCGGCATTTTTATGTCGGCAGCTTTTATATTTATGAAAAAATTACTTTTAATAATTGCAATTGTTTTTTCTGTCTCTTCTGTAAAAGCACAAATTGATCCAATCAAATACCCTACTTATACAGATATTGATGAGGCGCTTTCAAGTAAGAAAATTGTTTATAGTGTAAGTTTCAGAAATAAAGGATTGTACAACATTCCTCCTGATATTATAAAACTGGACTCTCTATTTTTTCTAAATGTAATGGGAAATCATTTAGAAAAAATAGATAAAGCTATATTTTCTCTAAAGGAACTTGAAATTTTGAATGTTAATGAAAACAGCATTAAATTTATTCCGAATGAAATTAGTGAATTAAAAAAACTAAAAACTTTTTCGATAAACCTAAATAGTTTAACAACTATAAATTCAAATATTTCAAAACTTCAAAACCTAAGAGTTGTGCACTTTGAGTCAAATAATTTAAACATTTTTCCCGAAGCCCTTTTAAGCATACCTTCTTTAGAAGAGATAAATCTCAATAATAATCAGATAAGTTATGTTTCAGATAGTCTTGATAAAATAAAAAACTTAAAATATCTCAATCTATCTTCTAATCAAATTAATGATTTAGGAAAAGTAAAATTGCCTAAAAACTTAAAATATTTAGAATTACAAAAAAATAGTATTATAAAAGTTCCTGAAACATTATTTCAATCTAAAAATATTGAATATCTGAATTTAAGTGATAATGCTGTCACTCAAATTTCTCCAAGGATTGAGAAACTAAAAAATGTTGTAAGTATAAATTTGGCTAATAATAAACTAAAAGATTTGCCCGTAAATATTAAGCATTTGCAACAACTCAAAACGCTGATTCTGGTAGGTAATCCTATGGATAAAGAAACGGTTGCTAAACTTAAAGCTTTGATGCCTCAAACAACAGTTTATTTTTAAAATCAAAATCTAGCATATTTTCTTTATTCTTCACTATTTAGATGTAATGGATTTTTACCTTCTTTAGAATTTAACAATGTCTGATAAATCTCTTCATTACAGGATTTCATAAAAAAAGCCACATAATTAAATGTGGCTTTTTTATCTGTTTTAAAGCAATTAAGCTGTCTAATTATTTATTTTGAAAGTAACTCTTCTTACCAGCTTTCTTGCTGTAGCAGATTCTTTATCTACTGAAGCATCTACACCTCCACTTACAACATTTATTCTTTCAGAAGCAATTTTCGCTTTAAGAAGAATGTTTTTTACACTGTTTGCTCTTTCAGTTGCTAATTTTTCATTGTATGTAGCGTTTCCAATCTCATCAGCATAACCCGTAATTTCTACTGAAGCTGAAGGATTGTTTCTTAAGTAATTTAAAACAAAATTAATACCGTCCATAGAAGAATCAGTTGGAGTCGACTTATTAAAATCAAAATAAGCTGCAACATAACCTCCGTTAACTAAATTTGTAATTGATTGGCTGTCGCTGATTGGAGCCTCTGATTTATTTGCGTAAGTTTTTGTTAAATAACTTTCTAATTCATCAGGTATTCCATTATTATTTAAATCAACAGCTCTTCCTTTAGAATCTACCATAAGTCCGGCAATAGTATTTGGTTCAAGATCTAAATAATCAGCAACACCATCTTTATCACTATCGATTAACATTTTTTCAAGAGCATCAATTCTTTCTCTTTGAGCAAGTACATCCTTATCAATAAGAGTAACCCAATCTGCATGCTTTTCATTTTTTCCAAGATATAATGTTAAGCCTAAAGTTCCATTAAATAGAGCTCCGTTGAAACCTTTTTCCGGATTTACTGCAGCCGCATCGTATGTGTAGCCTTGAAGAGCGTTCATGATAGTTGAAAAATCTCCTGTCAAAACCAATTTGTTTGATAGTTTAATCTGACCAGTTATACCAATAATAAAATTAATCATTTTATCATCTAGCGAAGAATTTTTATCCTCAAAGTATGCAGCACCAAATCCTGTATGTCCTAATAAACCAATAGTATTAGTCCAGGTTTCAAAGTTCATAATTCGTCCTAAATTGGCTATACCCTGAACATCAAATCTATAGTATTTTGTATCAAAAGGAGTTGAGTTTTTTTCTTCCTGGAAGCTATTATAGCCCAAATCAGCTTTCAAACCAAATTTGTTGTTGAACATATATCTTGCACCCAAATCAACTACAAAAAGACTAGGCGTTGATGTATAAAATTTCATTGGTTTTTGTGGTTTGTTAAATCCACCTGAAAATTCTATAGACCATTTGTTGAAATTTCCATCTGTTAAACTTTCACCAGTGCTTGTCTGAGCATTAACCGTTAAAACTGTCACAAGTAGAACAAGTAATAGTATTATTTTTTTCATTTAATTACAATTTTTAAAATTTTGGTGCGAAATTACAATATATTTCTTTAACATATTGATGTACAAATTATATTTATAATGAAATTGTTTGCTATTTTGTTAAAAAAATATTTTATGCAATATTTTTCTGTAATTATTTTTCTGTATTTGTTTTTTTTAAAATATTTTATAAGTTTTTTCCCTAGCAGAAAATGTTGTTGCCACAATAATCTATAAAATCAAGGTCTTCAATTTTTTTTAAACCCAAACTTTTTAAACCCATACTATAAAATGTTTTTTTGCTGCATTATTTATAAGTAACTTAGAAACACTTTTCTTGTGTATTTTTTACACACATTTTTTTAAAATTACACACTTCTTTCATATAAAAAAAAAGCTTATTTTTAGTTAACTGTATTAAAAACAGTACTTTAGCTCTTAATGTTAGATAATTTTAATTGCGGCATAATAATTTCTCTATCTAAAGCGTAAACAATAATAAATAATTAAATATATACACTATGAAAAATTTATTTTTATCAGCCGCAATCGTTTTGGGAAGTTTAACTTCATTTGCTTCGACTTCTCCAATATCAAATACAATAGTAAAAACAATTTCAGTTCAGGATGAATATACTGAAGTTAAATTAGAAGAAGTACCAGCAGCAATTACAGAAGCTCTTAAAAAAGCATATCCAGATGCTGTCCTTTCAAAGGCATATAAAAACGAAAAATCTGAATATAAATTAGATGTTACTGTTGGTGACAAAGTAGGTAATCTTTTTGCTAATGCAGATGGAACCTGGATTAAAAAATAATCAAAGTAACCCTTAAAGCTATTAATATGAAAAAGTTAATCTTATCAACAGCAATCGTTTTAGGAAGTTTGTCTATTAACGCAGCTACATTTAGAAGCTCAACAGATCCAGTTGTCAATTTAATAATTCAGGATGAATATAAAGAAGTTGATGCTGTACCGGCAGCTATTAAAACAGGATTGGACAATGCTTATCCAGGTGTAAAACTTGAAAAGGCATATGTGAATGACAAAAAGGAATATAAAATCGAAATAACAGTTAGAGGAGAAAAATCTACTGTCTATACAGATGAAAAGGGAAACATTATTAAAAAATAAATTAAAAAAAAACTATTATGAAAAAATTAATCTTATCTGCAGCAATTATTTTAGGAGGGTTGTCAGTTCAGGCCGCTACCCCTCCAGAAACAATTTCTACTGCAAAATTCATTACTATTCAGGATGAGTATACAGAAGTTGCTGCAGATGCAGTTCCAGACGCTGTAAAGTCTACAATTGAAAAATCTTTTCCTAACACGAAACTTGAAAAAGCGTACAAAAACGAAAAAAACGAGTATAAGCTCGAAATTTCAAGCGGAGATAAAAAGTATACTGTTTTTACAGATGCTTCAGGAAACATCATTAAAAAATAATTAAAAAATCAGCATTATGAAAAAGTTAATATTATCAGCAGCCATAATTCTTGGAAGTTTGTCAATTTACGCAACAACTACGACTAATGTTGAGCCCGTAAAAACAAGTATAAGTTTTCAATCAGAATATACCGAAGTTAAGACAGAAGAAATTCCGGCTGCTGTAAAAACAGCCTTAGAAGCGGCGTATCCGGGAGCAAAGCTTGAAAAAGCCTTTGTTAACGATAAAAAAGAATACAAATTAGAAATATCAGTTGGAGACCAAAAGGCTACTGTTTACTCAGATGTCAATGGTAACTGGTTAAAAATATAATTAGGTGAATTAGATTTATGTTTTTGGTGAAAAAGAGATTGCTTTTAGCAGTCTCTTTTTTTTTGCATAATTTTATGAAAATCCTACTATAATAGTAGTATTTTAGCACAAAAAGTCCCTCAAAGCAAATGCCGAAGATATTAATAATAGAAGACGATATTTCTTTTTGCAAATTATTAGAAAAATTTCTAACAAAAAAAGCATACGATGTAGCCGTTGCTTTTTCTGCAGCGGAAGCCCGATTATGCATCAAAAAAGAATCTTTTGATTTGATTTTGACAGATCTTCGTTTGCCTGATTCGGATGGTATTGCATTGATGGCTGAATTTAAAACATCTAATCCTGAAATTCCCGTTGTTCTTATGACAGGATATTCAGATGTAAATACAGCGGTAAAAGCCATTAAAAATGGTGCCTCTGATTATATTTCAAAACCCTTTAATCCTGATGAGGTTTTATTGGTAATCACCAATACACTGCAAAACTTTGAAGTAAGTAAGGATCCTGTAAAAGAAAAAAAAGTCTTGCCTAAAAAAGTTTCTTCTGAAAACGAATTTGTAAGAGGAATTTCTGTAGCATCAAAAAAATTATTAGAGCATATTAAACTGGTTAGTCCTACCGATATGTCTGTTTTAATTATTGGCGAAAGCGGAACCGGAAAAGAAATTATAGCTAAAAGTATCCATCAGCAAAGTCATCGTAAAAACAATAATTTTATAGCGGTTGATTGTGGTGCTATACCTAAAGAATTGGCAGCAAGTGAATTTTTTGGGCATTTAAAAGGATCTTTTACAGGAGCAATAAGTGATAAAACTGGCTATTTTGAAGCAGCAAATGGCGGAACGATTTTTTTGGACGAGATAGGAAATCTCTCCTATGAAAACCAAATTCAGTTATTGAGAGCGCTTCAGGAACGAAAAATAAAGCCTGTTGGAAGCAACAAAGAAATTAATGTTGATATCCGGATTATTACGGCAACAAACGAGGATTTACGTGAAGCCGTTAAAAATGGAGATTTCCGAGAAGATTTGTATCATCGAATCAACGAATTTTCTATTCAGTCGCCTTCATTGACAGACAGAGGAGATGATTTAATGGTTTTTGCAGATTATTTTTTAGAGAAAGCCAATCAGCAATTGAATAAAGACATTATTGGGTTTTCGCCTGAAGTGGTGTCTATTTTTCAAAAATACAACTGGCCGGGAAACTTACGCGAACTGCAAAACTGTATTAAGCGTGCCACACTTTTATCACAGGGTGATTTTATTGAAAGTGACGTTTTGCCTATCGAATTTTTTCAGAAACAAACACAGAGCAATGAAGGGGGTTTTTCTTTATCTGAAAATGAAAAAGAAACCATTATTCATGCGCTATCCAGAACTCAAAACAACAAATCTAAAGCAGCAAAATTGCTAAAAATAACCCGAAAAACGCTTTATAACAAACTAAAGCAATATAATATAGATTAAAGAACTTCTTTCTTTAAAATAGCAAAAAGCGAATCAATTTTATTTTTTAAGGCATTATAAAGAGATTCCAAATCCGAATTGTCTAAATTATTTTGTTCCAATGCTTTCAGTATTCTTCCAATTTCATGTGACTGAATTTGTCTGAACATAGGTGCAATTCGGTGCGCTATTGAATTTATTTCAGCTATGTTTTTTTCCTGAACGGCATTTTCCAAAGCACTTAAATTTACCTTGGTACTTTCCATAAATGATGTAAGAAACTCTTTCGAAGTATCAATATCATTGCCCAAAAATTCTTTTAAAGTTGTCAGTGAATACGATTTTGTAGAGATAACTTCTTCAGTATTTACAATTTTATCAGAAACAAGATTGTTATTCAAAACACGCTGAATCGTTTCAAGCAGAACTTTTGGTGAATACGGTTTTTTGATCACAGTGGTAAATCCTGCTTTTGCATAAACAGAAAAATCCAAATCTGTTCGGCCTGTTATGGCGATAATGGGCTGGTTTTTATAAAATAAATTTGTTGTTTCGCTTTTTAGCTTTTCAATAAACATAAAGCCATCCATTTCAGGCATTTGGATGTCTGTAACAATAAAATCAAAATCGGTATTTTTAATTGTTTCTAATGCTTCTGCTGCACGGGTAAAAGAAAACACCTGATGATCTTGCTGTTTTAAGACGGTGCTGGTTAAATTCAATAAGTTGCTGTCATCATCCAGAACTATAAAAGTTAGTTTTTTAGCAATCGGAATAATTTCTTCTGGCTTTTTATCAGGTACAGTTTTACTGGTGTCAAGCAATAAGGGAAGCTGAATTTTAAAACTACTTCCTTTTCCAAATGTACTTTCAAGGTTTAAATTTCCTCCCAAAAGCAAAATTATTTTTTGGCAGATTGATAATCCTAAGCCGGTTCCTCCATATGTTTTTTCGATGTTTTCATTGGCTTGCGCAAATTCTTCAAAAACTAATTTCTGATTTTCTTTCTCAATTCCAATACCTGAATCTTCAATAGTAATGGTGAAAAAGTTACTGTCTTCAGATACAAAAGCGCTGATTCTTATAAAACCTTCTTGAGTAAATTTATAGGCATTTCCAATAATGTTACTTAAAATCTGTTTCAGACGAAAAGGATCCCCAACAATTTTTGTGTTGAGCTTTTCATCAATGTTAATAATAAGTTCGATTTTTTTTTGTTTGTAAACTGTCTGAATACTTTTAGCAACTTCATCAATGATTTCAGGTAATAAAAAAGGTACTTTTTCAATTGTGATTTTTCCGGCTTCAATTTGAGAAAAATCAAGTAAATCCTGAACGAGTTGGGTAATATATTCAGAAGAATTTTTAATATTCTTGATAAAATATGATTGCTTCGTATTTACATCAGAATTACCCAAAAGTTCTGAATAGCCAACAATCGTACTCAATGGTGTTTTTAAATCATGACTTACTGTAGAGATAAGCTGTTCACGGCTTTTGAGTAGATTTTTGGTTTTGAAATTCGCAATTTCTAACTGTTTTTTATACAATTGCGATTTCGAGTAATCGCTTACAATTATTATCGAAAAAACTACCGTAAGCAACAAACCGATTATGGCCGATGCAGTAACAATTTCATTTACTTTTTTAAGTGATTTTTCTTTGAGTGAATTGTTTTTTATCGAATTGATGATAATTTCCCGCTCAATAATACGAAGTACTTTTCGGAGCTGTTCAGATATGGCAATTTCGTTTTTAAGCAGTTTGTTTTCTTCAAAATTCAGGGATTCTTTTTTCTTTTCTGCTTTTAATTTTACATCACTCAACAGTTTTTTTGAATTCGCTAAAATCGAATCAGATGCTTGCTTGCTTAAGGTATTGGTACTGTCATCAGGAATATTCTGATTCAGGTAATCCACATATTTTTGTAAAACATTTCGCTGGTAACTTCCTAAATCATTCGGGCTTTTGGCAAAGTCCTGAAGTTCCAGTTTTCGGAGTTTAAACTCCATTTTGGTTATTTCATTTATCGCGGTATTTACAGAAACTTCATCTTCTGCTTTGTTTTTTATAGCTTTTAATTGCGTGATATTTTCTGTTTTTTCAGACAATAAATAAGTAACACTGTCCAATAAAACTTTTTGATACTCAGTACTAACAATTTGTTTTAGCGTATCAATTCTTGATTTTAAGGAATCTGTTTCGATAAGATAACGTTTGAAATCTTTTTCAGAGTTGGTCTGAATTGTTTTTCGGGCTAAACTTTCGGTTTTATACACGTTAGAAAAAAGCTTACTGACTCTTAAGATCTTTGTTTTTTCAAAAGCAATTTTATTTTCCAAATTGTTATAAACTACATTTTCAGAATATAAAAACCATCCCACAATCACGACTAATCCGATTAGGGCAAGATAGCCGAAAAGTACTTTAATAGGCATGTAGCTTCTTTTGCTTTCCATAAACTGGTGGTAAGGAATTTATTTTTTGAAAATGATTACTGCAATTTATTCAATATTTTCTGTTTTAAAAAGCCAAACTTTCTATAAAAAAATAGCCACAGACTATAAATCTGTGGCACATTATAATTGAGTCATTAATTAAAGGGTTTCATTTAGCCATTTAAAAAATTCATTTTGCCAAATCTGCGCATTTTGAGGTTTTAAAACCCAGTGATTTTCTTCTGGAAAATAAAGCAAACGGCTTTTGATACCTCTTAACTGAGCCGCCTGAAAAGCTTCCTGACCTTGCCCGATTGGCACACGGAAATCTTTTCCGCCCTGAATAATTAAAATAGGTCTGTTCCAGTTCCCAACTAAACTTGCCGGATTAAAGGTGGTGTATGTTTTTTGTGCAACTGCATTGTCCTTTTCCCAGTACGCACCTCCAAAATCCCAGTTGTTAAAGAAAACTTCTTCGGTAGTTCCAAACATACTTTGCGTATTGAAAACACCATCATGAGCGATAAAAGTTTTAAAGCGGTTTTTGTGAATTCCGGCCAGATAAAATACAGAATATCCTCCGTAGCTTGCACCTACGCAACCTAAGCGACTTTTGTCAACATAGTTTTCTTTGGCAACATCATCAATAGCAGAAAGGTAATCATCCATAACCTGACCACCCCAGTCTTTACTGATCTGTTCGTTCCATTCTACACCGTGACCCGGCATTCCACGACGATTGGGTGCAACAACAATATAACCTTTGGCAGCCATAAGCTGAAAATTCCAACGGAAAGAATACGATTGTGTCAATGCAGCTTGTGGACCGCCCTGACAATATAATAAGGTTGGATATTTTTTTGTAGCATCAAAATTTGGCGGCAAAATTACCCAAACTAACATTTTTTTACCGTCAGTTGTGGTTACATAACGCTTTTCGGTTTTGCTTAATGCTATTGTTTTATAAGTTTCGGTGTTGATGTTTGATAATTGTTTCCAGCTATTCTTCTTTAAATTATAAGAAAAAATCTCCGAAGCATGATTCATGTCAGATCGTGTCACTATAATATCATCACCTGAAAAGCCAACTAAGTTATTTACGTCAAAATCACCTCTGGTAATTTGACGAACCTGAATGGCTATTCTGGTTAATCCCGGAAAGTTTACCGTAAAAAGTTGTTTTGTACCCTCAACAGCAGCAACAAAATATACATTTTTACCATCTTTGCTCCAGATAAAATTATCTACAGTTCCATCCCAGTTAGCTGTTAAATTGCTTTTGATTCCTTTAAATTCAACAATAATATCATTTTTATCCGACTCATAGCCATCACGTTTCATTTGTAACCAGGTGAGATTTCCTGTTGGAGAAAATTGCGGAGCCGTATCGTAGCCCAAATTATCTTCAGTTCTGTTAGTAGTCTTTTGAGTTTCTAAATTATACTCATAAATATTGGTGTTGGTAGAAATAGCATATTCAGTTCCTGATTTTTTTTTGCACACATACAAAATGTTTTTGCTGTCTGGGGACCAGATATAGTCTTCGTCACCACCAAAAGGTTTTTGCGGTGAATCAAAAGTTTCACCTTTTAAAATGTCAGTTCCTGTGGCACCTTCTTTGTTTTCTTTATAAAAAACGTGATTAAATTTTCCTTCGTTCCAGGTATCCCAATGACGATAATCCAGACCGTCATAAATTTGAGCATCCGATTTATCAAGATTTGGGTAAAAATCTTTTCCTAAAACTTTCTCTAATTTGACTTCTTCATTATACACTAAAAATTTTCCGTCTGGCGAAATGTTTTTATTAGCCAAAACGTCTTTAGTATCTTTGATTTCATTTGCACTTCCGCCATTTACAGGCAAAATATAATATTTTGAATTTGATTTGTTTTCTTCTACAGAAGGAGTTGAAACCTTAAAAACAATATTTTTTGCATCTTTCGAAAGCCCAAGAGTCGTTACTCTTCCTAATTTCCATAACAATTCCTGTGACATTACATTTTGTCCGATAGCATTCAAACTCATCATTAGTAAGGTTATAAATAATACTTTTTTCATAATAAAAACTTTAATTTTCATGGTGCTAAAAGTACAAATTTTAAATTCCAATCTTTTTAAATAAAACCCAAAAAATAAATTCCCAATACCATTCATTGTAGGAATAAATTCCAAATTTTTCTACTATTTTACCTTTTGTCAATTTGGCAAACGGAGTTATTCAATCCAACACAAAATGATATTTGGAATTTGGAATTTAAAAGTTTTGGAATTTAAAAAAATGCTATTTTTATAAAAAATTGACAAATGGAATTAAGTTATTGGGAACTTAAAAATTGGTTTACAAATGTAGAGTATACTGTAGTTGGAAGCGGAATAGTAGGACTTCATGCAGCATTACGCTTGCGCGAAAGATTTCCAACAGCGAAAATCCTGGTGTTAGAAAAAGGTATGCTGCCACAAGGCGCGAGTACTAAAAATGCTGGTTTTGCCTGTTTTGGAAGCCTTTCTGAAATTATGGAGGATTTAAAAATTCATACAGAAGAAGATGTAGTTCAGTTGATTGAAAAACGCTGGCAAGGTTTGCAATTGCTTCGAAAAAGGTTAGGGGATTTTGCTATAGATTTTAGGCCTCATGGCGGATACGAATTATTTTTGAAAGAGGACGAGAGAGCATTTAACGAATGTGTGGTAAGATTGCCGTTTGTCAATGAAATTTTAAAACCACTTTTTAAAGCAGACGTTTTTTCAAAAGAAGTAGACCGGTTTGGATTTCAAAACATACACGAATATTTGATCTTTAATCCTTTTGAGGCGCAAATAGATACCGGAAATATGATGCAGGAATTGCTCAAAGAAGCTGTTGCTGCCAATATTTTGATTTTAAATCAACAAACCGTAACTTCTTATGGGGATACAGGAAACCATGTTGAAGTGGTGCTGCATGATTTTAGTTTTATTTCTAAAAAAATACTTTTTGCAACCAATGGTTTTGCCAATACTTTGACAAAAGGTGCTGTTCAGCCAGCCAGAGCACAGGTTTTAATTACGGAGCCCATTGCTGATTTAGATATTAAAGGAACTTTTCATTTAGACAAAGGGTATTACTATTTCAGAAATATCGGTGACAGAATTCTGCTGGGTGGAGGACGAAACTTAGATTTTGAAACGGAAAATACGACTGAATTCGGTCGGACTAAAATTGTGCAAAATAAATTGGAAGATTTACTTAAAAATGTAATTTTACCAAATCAGGATTTCCAGATCGCTCATCGCTGGAGTGGTATTATGGGAGTAGGAAACAGCAAAAAACCTATTGTCTCACAACTATCTGAAAACGTATTTTGTGGAGTTCGTTTAGGCGGAATGGGAGTAGCAATAGGCAGTTTAATAGGAACAGAATTAGCAGATTTAATATAATGGCAATAAAAAAAACAGCACCAAAAAAAACAACCTCGAGTAAATCTAAACCAGCTTCTAAAAAGTCTAATCGCTCATTTGGCCAAAAAGTGAAATGGTTTTTTATCAAATTATGTTTATGGTTCTTCGGGCTCTCGATTGCATCAGTTGTGATTTTTAAATTTGTTCCGGTACCGTTTACACCGCTTATGGTGATTCGTGCCATTGAAAATAAAATGGATAGTAAAGAAGTTTATTTTGACCATAATTGGGAACCGATTGAAAAAATTTCCATGAATCTTCAAAAGGCGGTTATCGCCAGTGAAGACGGCACTTTTTTACATCACAACGGATTCGATTTTAAAGCGCTTCAAAAAGCCTATAAAAGCAATGAGAGGGGCCGAAGAATTCGTGGTGGAAGTACCATTTCGCAGCAGACAGCCAAAAATGTTTTTCTTTGGCAGGGAAAAAGTTATTTCCGTAAAGGATTGGAAGCTTATTTTACGGTTCTCATTGAAATTATTTGGGGTAAAGAGCGAATCATGGAAGTCTATCTGAATAGTATCGAAATGGGCGATGGTGTTTATGGTGCTTATGCAGCAACAGAACATTGGTACAGAAGAGATGCTTCAAGCTTAACTCCAATGCAGGCGGCCGGAATTGCGGCTATATTGCCAAATCCACGCAAATTTAAGGCTACTGGTTCGTCAAGTTATATTATTAGAAGAAAAGAAAGAATAGTTCGCGAAATGCGTGCGGTTGGAAAAATCAATTATAATGGGAAGTAAAAAAAATGTTTTTGTATTTCTCCTTTTAACAACAGCATTATCTTTTGCTCAGGGAAAAACCTCCGAAATAGGTTTTATCACAGATAATGATTTGTATACTTCGTCTAAAAATGATATGTATTACACCAATGGGCTAGAGTTTTTTTATAGGTTTTTGTCGAAAAACACCAACCAGAAAATCAATAAAAAGATAACCGAATTCAGAATCGGGCAATATATTTATAATCCTAGATTTATTAATGAAGAAGCCGTTACGATAAACGACCGTCCTTTTACCGGATATCTTTTTGCTGAAGCGGGGAGGAATTTTTTTTACCAAAGCGAATCGGTTTTGAAAACGGATTTTCAGTTTGGTTACATGGGGCCGAATGCCTTTGGCGAAGAAACGCAGGAAAGTTTTCATAAAATAATTGGTTATAAAGAAGTTTTTGGCTGGGAGAACCAACTTCATAATGCATTGGCTGTTCAGGCTCATGTTCTGTATTCTAAAAAATTATTTCCAATTAAACATCATGATTTTTCAGATCTTCATTTTCAGTCTGAAGCTAATTTGGGAACCATTTTTACAGGGTTTTCGACAGGATTTTTAGCACGATTTGGATTTAAGAAATTACTGCCTGTTTACGATTCTAATTTGCACGATGCTTCGGTAAGTTTTGAACCGCAGCATACTATTCAGGAGTTTTACTTTTATGCGATACCGAGTGTCAATTATCAATTTTATGATGCGACAATTCAGGGCAGTATGTTTAATGATGGCAGTCCGCTGACTTTTGATTTGGAACCACTGCGTTTTAATGCCGAAGCAGGTTTCAAATATCGTTACAACAATTTTAATATCTCATACTCCTTTATTTATCGGGGAAGAGAATTAAAAGATCCGGTTCACAATACCAATACAGGTTATTTTTACGGTTCGATTCGGTTAGGGTTTTTGCTTAAATAGTTTATAAATTCTATAAATTACTGTTTAACATTAAATCATATTTCTAAGTTTTGTATTTTTATAAAATGCACGATAAAAAAATAGTTCTAACTTAAACCAAAAAACACTATGGGAAAATTTGTGATTACCACGAGAGCCAACGGAGAGTTTCAATTTAATTTAAAAGCTGGAAATGGCCAAACCATTTTGGCAAGTGAAGGGTATACTACTAAAGCAGCTTGCTTGAACGGAATAGAATCTGTGAAAAAAAACTCTCAGGATGATTCAAAATTTGATAAAAAAGAATCTTCAAACGGAAAGCCATATTTTAACTTAAAAGCTACCAATGGTCAAATTATTGGCTCAAGCGAAATGTACGAAAGTGTTGCAGCAAGAGATAACGGTATTGCCTCTGTTAAAACAAATGCTCCGGGGGCCACAACGGACGATCAGGCTTAAGTTTTGATTTGTAAAATATTTGAAAGCTCTCGTTATGGAGGGCTTTTTTTGGGTTCTTAAAATTCTAAAATTTCTAATATAGCCCCGATAGAAATGGAAATCCTTTTTTTGAGATTCTTTATCGAAAAAAAGATTGAAATGTATAGCGGGACAAAAGTTGTGTTTGATCACTAAATAAACTGCTCCTTAAAAAAATTAATAATACAATCTAAAATCGAGCAGTTTGCAAAGGTCATAATGCTTTTCGTAAAGGGTTTCTACAATTTCAATCAGATCATCTTCCTGCTGGCATAATTTAAAAAAAGCTTTGTCAACAGAACTTGTGCTGGTAAATTTATTAGAAACTGTTCCGTAGCCCGAAATAGCTCGTGCGCCGGTAATATCTAAAAAATACTGTGACTCTTCAGGTGTTAAATCCAATATTTTTGAGTTGGCAAAATGTAGAATTTTGCCCCTCATTTTTCCTTCAAATAGTTCGGCGATTTCTTCTAAGCTATAATAGTAGTCATGAAGACAAATGTTGTTGGGTTCGCCTTTCATAACGAGATAGATGATTTCGTAATCCTTAAAATTATGATCATCATAAAGTAAGGTATTCAGACTTTCTTCAAGTCCTTCTATCGTGTCGCAGGTTTTATAAATGCTCGAAATCCCCTGATTAAAAGCCAGTTTTTCTAAGTTTTTGACCACTTCTGTGGCTGTGTTGTTTTCTATGTCTAAAACGCCTTCAAGGCAGAAAATAAATTTATCAGAATCCATGACATTGATTTTTTGTAAACGATGTGGCCTAAAAAGGCTATAGTTTTAATCCCTAACAGCAATTTAATTATAATTGCCAAGATATAAAAGGCTGCTAAAGACAGTTTAACACAATTGTTGAGGTTTAACCTTTTAATAATGTCAGGAGAATTTTAAAGTCATAACTTTAATAAAATTTTTAAGATTATGGAAATCAATTGGATAGTGTTAGGAGTTATGGCAATCGTATTAATTGCTTTGATTGTATTTATGATAAAAAAAAATCAAAAGGAAAAAAAGAAACTGACCGATTTATTGAATAACGATTTTAAGAAATCCGATGAAGATGAACCTGATTTTGATAATGTAAGTGAACGATAATTAAGTTGAAAAGAAAAACCGTATCTCAATAAAGTAATACGGTTTTTTTTTGTGGAGAATACCGGATTCGAACCGGTCACCTCTTGCCTGCCAGGCAAGCGCTCTAGCCAAATGAGCTAATCCCCCATTTCGACAGCAAATAAAGTCAATTAATTTTCAAAAAACAAATTTCAAATCGCATTGAATTGAAAATACTTGTCAAAACCGTAACTTTACGTTCAAATCTATTTTTATGAGTTTAGAAAATCAAAACGGATCTTTACAGACTAGTTTTACTGGTACAGTTGCAACGGTAGAGTTTGGGCATCCTGCGAGTAATTCTTTTCCGCGCAATTTATTGAATCGCTTAACTGCTGAAATTAATTTGTTGAGCAGAAATGAAACTATTTCAGTTATTATTTTGCAAAGCCAAGGGGCTAAAGTTTTTTGTTCCGGAGCTTCGTTTGATGAACTTTTGGAGGTTGAAAACGAAGAACAGGGAACTGAATTTTTCTCCGGATTTGCCCATTTACTCAATGCGATGCGCAATTGTTCGAAAATTATTATTGGTCGTGTACAAGGAAAAGCAGTGGGAGGCGGAGTTGGAATTATTGCTGCCTGCGATTACGTTTTTGCAACGACAGAAAGTGCTGTAAAACTCTCAGAGCTTGCCATTGGGATTGGACCGTTTGTGATTGAACCCGCTGTTTCCCGTAAAATAGGTAAAATGGCAATGACCGAAATGACATTGGCGGCTCACGGGTGGAAGTCGGCAGAATGGGCGCTTGAACATGGGCTATATTCTGAAATCCATCCTGCAACCGAACTGGAAGCTGCTGTCGAAAATTTCGCCAAAAAACTGAGTGCATACAATCCCGATGCTTTATGTGAAATGAAGAAAATTATCTGGGAAAACACGGAACATTGGGAATCCTTGCTTTTTGAACGTGCGGCAATTACAGGTAAATTAATCTTATCTGATTTTAGTAAAACGGCTTTATTGCAATTCAAGAAGTAGTTTTTTCAGGAGCTGATCCTGCTGTGCGCTATATCTTTTGTACCGAACCCTGGCACAAAAGGATGCCGCTTCCATCAGGGCTAGTACTGTAATTAACACCTTTTTGTATTAAAAGAACATTTCTCGCTTCTATTTCCTAAATTTGCAGAAAAAATACCCGATGAGTAATATCAGAATTACAAAACAATTTAGTTTCGAAACCGGACACGCTTTGTACGGTTATGACGGAAAATGCAAGAACGTTCACGGACACAGTTACAAATTATCGGTAACGGTTATTGGCTCACCAATTACAGACCGCTCAAATGTAAAATTCGGAATGGTAATCGATTTTTCGGATCTAAAGAAAATTGTAAAAGAAGAAATCGTCGATCAGTTTGATCATGCAACTGTTTTTAATGAAACGACACCACATATCGAATTAGCAAACGAACTCAAAAATCGTGGACATCATGTAATTTTAGTCGATTATCAGCCAACCAGCGAAAATATGGTGGTTGATTTTGCAGACAGAATTATCGCAAGACTACCTTCAGGAATTAAACTATTTTCACTAAAACTTCAGGAAACCGAATCTTCATTTGCAGAATGGTACGCATCTGATAATTTGTAAACAGTAAAAAGTTAAATGTGAAAAGTAAAGCGTTTCACATCTTACGAATCACATTTCATAATACACATAAATGAAAAAAATATATTTTGCTTCTGATCAGCATTTTGGAGCTCCAACTCCGGAATTGAGTTTGCCCCGTGAAAGGAAATTTGTGGCTTGGCTTGATGAGATAAAGGATGATGCTGAAGCTATTTTTTTATTAGGCGATTTATTTGATTTTTGGTTTGAATACAAAACCGTTGTTCCAAAAGGATTTGTTCGTATTTTAGGTAAACTGGCAGAGATTCGTGATAGCGGAATACCCATTTTTTTCTTTGTTGGAAACCATGATTTGTGGATGTACGATTATTTTCAAACCGAATTGAATATTCCGGTTTATCATGATAATAAGGAATTTACTTTTAACGGAAAAACATTCTTAATTGGCCACGGTGACGGAAAAGGCCCTGGCGATAAGGGGTACAAACGAATGAAAAAAGTTTTTACAAATCCATTTTCAAAATGGCTTTTTCGTTGGCTTCATCCCGATGTTGGGGTGAGTTTGGCACAGTATTTATCAGTAAAAAACAAATTAATTTCCGGGGATGATGATGTTAAATTTCTGGGAGAAGAAAATGAGTGGCTGGTTTTGTACGCCAAACGTAAACTCGAAACCAAACATTACAACTACTTTATTTTTGGTCACCGCCATTTACCTATGATTATTCCGGTAGGAGAAGATTCAAAATATGTAAATCTGGGTGACTGGATTGGTTACTTTACTTACGGTGTGTTTGATGGCGAAACATTCGAACTTAAAAAATTCGAAAAATAATTATTTTTTAGCTGCCGGATAAACAGCTATTTTATGTGTTCTTAGCGAATAGCTGGTAATAACAGAACTATTTGATTGCTGAAAACGGATTGCTTTCGAATCTTGTTTTGGCATATGACATTCCACACAATTATCCGCTAACTTTGATTTTGAGATTGTTTTTAAAGTTACAATATTGTGTTGCGTATTTTGATGGCAGCTCATACAAATTTTTGAATAAGAAATATAATTCTGTGGCTCATTCTGGTGAGGATTATGACAGGTAATGCAGTCCATAGTCTGGCTTTTTTGAAAACATTTACTCTGTGAAAGCAAACCGAATTGATTGCCATGCACATCAAAATTCAAAGTATCTTTTGAGCGTGGATTTTCTACAAAATAATCAGATAGATTGTCTCCGGGTTTATATTCAAATCTTGATTTTAGTTTAGTTTTATCACCTCCAGAATGACATAAAGCACAGGCATCTATTCTTTGCTGTCTGTTTAAATTTCTAAAAGAAACTATATTTTGAGCTTTTTTTAAATCAGGAAATTTTAAATGCGTCTGAACATGTGTTTTTGCCGGTCCATGACAACGTTCACAATCTATTCCATAAATTAAAGTTTTTTTATTCATAAAGTCTTCAACGTCCATTCCCATGTAGGTGTAGTTTTCTGAGCTATTTTTTGTAACGAATCTGCTTGCTACATTAGAACTGTGACATGCAAAACATTCTTTTTGTATTTTTTTATTAAAATTGGGGGTTGTTGCTGAATAATTTGGACTTGTTGCCCAGCCATTTATAGATTTATAGTATGAAATAGGCAATTCATAAAGATGGTGATTTTTCCAATACCCACTCGTTTGTGCATGTTTGATTCCAAAAATTACGTCAAATGGATAAGCTTTTATTTCTTTTCCGTTTTTGTACAGCACCTGGTAAAGAGAATCTTTACGCTCTTCCATGACTAACTTAGTGTTTTTGTCATAGACGAAAGTATTGTGTCCATTTGTAAAATGGCCTACAATGTTTTGTTTAGTAGCAGGTGAAGAAGCTTTGTAATGAGCACTGAGAATGGCTGTTTGATGCTGTGTTTGATGACATTGAATACAACTTTCTGAACCGGCATAATCTGTCCCTCTGGGGTCAGTGTAATTGTCAGATTCATTTTTGCAGCTGGTTAAAAGTACGGTCCAAACAAAAATGATAAAAAGAATATGTGCTTTTTTCATTGTTGTAAATATACTTTTTTTTGAATTAATTCAAGTATATTTTCAATTGTAAAAAAAAGATGTTAAATAATGTAGTAATTCTTAATTTTTACCTGCACCATACACATATTCATCAAGATCTATTCTGAATAAAGTGCCTTCAACCAGATCTTTTATTGATTTTATTTCTTTCATTGAAACCGCTAAATCCACTTGAGATAAAGGCGTTTTAAGTAAAAATTTATGGCAGGAATTTCGTAATTCACATGCTTTACAACAAGAGTTTTCGATAAGGCTATCCTCAATTAAATCACAAAACTGATTGAGTTCCGCTATCGTAAGGTAAAATCCGGTTTCCCTAAAAACCAATTGAACTTTGTCTAATAGAGTTCCATTTTCTTTTTTCCAATAAAAAGAAATTCCAAAGTTATTATGGTATATCTGTTCAATATCTTTCATTTCGAATGCTGTTATTTTTACAAATATAAATATTATTTGTATTTGTTCTAAATAATAAACGAATAAAAGAGTAATTTATTGAATTTCAATATTTTGATTGAATTTTAAAAAGTGTATTTGTATTTTTTTTTATATCGATTAACTTTAAGTGATAATTTTATTTATACCAATTTTGTATTTGATACAAAAATTGCTGCTGTTGGTCAACAAAAAGGTAATGAGAACAGTTTTTAAGTAAAGCAAAATGATTCTCCCCAGCTAAATCTTTAATAGAAATAATTTGAGCCGATGAAAAGATACCATCTTCTTTTCCGTAAATAGCATAAATAGCAATTCCTTTTGCTTTTATTTCCTTTAAAAAAGGTCGGCTATCAATGTTGTTTTGCTTTTCGTTTTGATAAAATAGCAGAGGGGCATTTTTATTTCGAATGTTGGTTTTATAAAATTTGCTTGCTTCGTAATTTGCATATAAGTTTTTTGAAGCCTTTGTTGGAGTTTTCATTTTAAAAAAGCCATTTTCTGCTGCTAAATTAAAACAGACTTTTCGGTATTCGGCACTATTTTTACTTAGCTTTTCGATTGCATTTATATTGGCTAATTGAATAGAATCCTCTTTATTTGTTGCTATTCTTGAGACCGAATTTAAAATGTGATCATACGTTTCCTGTTGAGAAAACAAAGCACCCGCTAAAATCAGTGAAGAAACATTCTCAGGATATTTTGTTGCATAGAGAGTTGCGACTAAACCGCCAAAACTATGAGCAAGGAGTGTGGCTTTTCTTAAATTGTATTTTGAATAAATAGCATTTAAATCCTGAAATGCTTCTACATAAGTGAATTTTGCATTAGGATCTACAGATCTTCCTTCGCCTCTTCGGTCGTACACAATCACATAAAATCCCAGATTAGCTAATTTTTGAGCTGTTGTACTTTCAAATAAAGAGGAATTTCCGCTTGGTCCACCATGAATAAAAATGATGACTTTTTCTTTTTTATTTCCATACGATTTACTGTACAGATTTTGTCCACTTGAGCAAAGTGAAAACGTGAAAAAGAAAGTTATAAATACCTGTTTCATTACTCCATGTTTTGATGGTCTTCCATGTCTTTTCGAAGATCTAAATTTCTAAAGGTTGGCGATTTGATTCCGAAGCCTAAAACGGTTAGTAATGTCATGCTTCCTCCAAATACCACAGAAGTTACCGTTCCCATTAATTTTGCTGTTAAACCACTTTCAAAAGCCCCTAATTCATTCGATGATCCAACAAACATTGAGTTTACAGCTGCAACACGCCCACGCATATGATCAGGGGTTTTAAGTTGTAAAATCGTCTGTCGAATAACAACTGAAATTCCGTCAGCAACACCGCTTAAAAATAATGCGACAACAGAAACCCAGAAAATGGTTGAAACTCCGAATAGGATAATACATAAACCGAAAACAAAAATGGCAGTTAAAAGTTTCATTCCTGCTTTTTTATACAAAGGAACGTAAGCCGAAATTAGCATGGTGATAAAAGCACCAATGGCCGGAGCAGCTCTTAAAACCCCAAAGCCTTCTGGGCCAACTTTTAAAATATCCTGAGCAAAAACAGGGAGTAAAGCTACAGCACCTCCAAAAAGAACAGCAACCATATCTAATGAAAGCACGCCCAAAATTGTTTTATTATTGAATACAAATTTGATTCCTTCTTTTAAACTTTCCATTACAGGTTCACCAATTTTTGGATTCAGTATTGGTTTGGTGCTAATTTGTGATAAAGCTAGTAATGAAAAAACAGAAAATCCGACAACGGTACACATAGACCAATGAACGCCAATGTAGTTAATTGAAAACCCTGCAACTGCAGGTCCTAAAACTGCTGCAATCTGCCAGACAGAGCTGCTCCATGTTGCTGCATTTGGATAGGCTTTTTTAGGTACAATTAAAGATAAAAGCGAAAAGATAGTTGGTCCCAGAAAAGCACGAACCAATCCGCCTAAAAAGACCAAAAAATAAATCGAATACAAAATAGCATTGGTTGACCATCCTCCGATTACTTTTGGCCAGGTTAGTAAAAACAGTCCAAAACTAATTACGGAAAAACCAAGTATGCATTTTACCAATAATCCTTTTTTCTCACGCTGATCGACCATATGTCCCGCAAATAACGCCATCGAAACAGCCGGTATAACTTCCATTAATCCAATAAGTCCTAAGGAAAGCGGATTCTTAGTCAAGCTATAAACTTCCCATTCGATTACTATAAATTGCATCGACCAGGCAAAAACCATGGCAAAACGCAATAATAAAAAAACATTAAATTCTCTATAACGCAACGCCTGATATGGGTCGTTTTTCTTTTCTTTATTCTTCATTTGTTCTGAGATCTTTAAGCATAAGCTGAGTAGAAACGGTGTCATTCCACTCATTTTCAGAAAGGGAATACGCTAGCTGAAAAGTATTTTGATTTTTTGTGATTTCTATTTTTTTTCCAAGTCCAAAACCTATAGCCGCAATTCCATCAGAATTATTTTGCTTTACAAAAAGTCTCAAATGTTCATCATCTGCACCTAAAGTTTTGGCGTAACCAGTGTCTTTTACATCTTTAGTCATAAAAACTGGTGTCATATTTTGAGGGCCAAAAGGTTCAAATTGTTTTAAAATCCGAATTAATTTGGGGGTTATATCTGTAAAATTGATTTCGGCGTCAATTTCGATTTCAGGTGTTCTCATTGCTGGCAAAATAGTTTCCTCAACTTGTTTTTCGAAAGCTTCTTTAAAAGTGATATAATTTTCAGCTTTCAAAGTCATTCCGGCCGCATACATGTGACCGCCAAATTGTTCCAGATGTTCTGCACAGGCATCCAAAGCATTGTAAACATCAAAACCTTTTACAGATCTTGCCGAAGCAGCATATTTATCACCACTTTTGGTAAAAACCAAAGTCGGGCGATAATACGTTTCAATTAATCTCGAAGCAACAATTCCGATTACGCCTTTGTGCCAGTCTTCCTGAAAAACAACTGTTGAAAATCGGTCTTGTTCCTGATTTTCTTCAATTTGATTGAAAGCTTCTTTGGTAATTCTTTTGTCAAGATCTTTACGATCCGAATTGTACTGCTCGATTTCTGACGCAAATTGCTGTGCCTGTTCGAAATTGAATTCCGTTAACAATTCAACCGCATGATTGCCATGTTTAATTCTTCCCGCTGCATTTATTCGTGGAGAAATGATAAAAACAACATCTGTAATATCAAGGGTTTTCTTTTTGACCTGATGAACCAATGCTTTAATTCCGGGTCTTGGATCGCTGTTAATAACCTGTAATCCGAAATAAGCCAAAACTCTGTTTTCACCTGTTATCGGAACGATGTCTGCAGCAATTGCCGTTGCAACCAAATCTAAATACGATACCAAATCTTCAATGGTTTCACCTCGATTTTGCCCTAAAGCCTGAATCAGTTTAAAACCAACACCACAACCGCATAACTCATCGTAAGGGTAGGAGCAGTCTTCTCTTTTTGGATCCAGAATTGCAACTGCATCCGGAAGAAATTCTCCAGGTCGGTGGTGATCACAAATAATAAAATCGATATTTTTCTTTTTTGCGTAAGCGATATGATCAATAGATTTTATACCGCAGTCTAATGCAATTATTAATGAAAATCCGTTGTCATCGGCAAAGTCGATTCCTTTAAAAGAAATACCATAGCCTTCTTCATAACGATCCGGAATATAGGTCGCAATATTTGGATAATATGATTTTAAGTAGGAGGAAACCAAAGAAACGGCAGTAGTTCCATCTACATCGTAATCGCCAAAAACCAGAATATTTTCGTGATTTTGTATAGCCGATTCGATTCTAGAAACTGCCTTATCCATATCTTTCATCAGATAAGGATCATGGAGGTGTTCTAATGAAGGACGAAAGAAGTTTTTGGCGTCTTCAAAAGTTTCAATTCCACGCTGAATCAAAAGTGTGGCGACAAAATCTTCTACATTTAAGGCGGCTGAAAGATGTTTTACCTTTTCTTCTGAAGGTTTTGATTTGATGGTCCAGCGCATAAATAATTTATGAATTGAAAATTAAGATTAGGATGCTATGTGAGAGACAAATTTAGTTTAAAATAGCGAATCATTTTAATCTTCGACAATGCAAATTTTAATCAAATTGAAAACTTATGTAAAATTATGTGATTAATTGGTCTTAAATATATAAGACATATGTTCATTAAAGAAAAGAAAAAATGAAAATTAGTTGTTACTTTTGATTGCATCATTTTTAAAACAGACAAAATGAAAATTCTGGGACAAATTATTGACATCCAAAACCGACGTATCTATGCTGGGGAAATCACGGTCGAAAATAAAAAAATAATTTCAATAATCGAGAAAGAGCACCAGGTAAAAAATTACATTATGCCCGGATTTATTGATGCCCACATTCATATCGAAAGTTCGATGTTAGTTCCTTCTGAGTTTGCAAAAATTGCTGTACTTCACGGGACAGTTGGTACCATTTCTGATCCACATGAAATCGCAAATGTTTTAGGAAAATCAGGTGTTTATTATATGATTGAAAACGGTAAAAAAGTACCGTTTAAATTTCATTTTGGCGCACCGTCATGTGTTCCTGCTACTTCTTTTGAAAGTGCCGGTGCTATTATAAATTCAGACGGAATTAAGGATTTGTTGGCTTCTTCTGATATTTATTATTTGGCAGAAATGATGAATTATCCCGGTGTTTTATTAAATGATGAGGAAGTTTTAAAGAAGATTAAATGGGCGAAATATTTCGACAAACCCGTTGATGGCCATGCTCCTGGATTAAGAGGTGAAGCAGTTAAGAAATACATTTCAGCTGGAATTTCTACCGACCACGAATGCTTTACTTTTGAAGAGGCTAAAGAAAAATTATCTCTTGGAATGAAAGTAATTATTAGGGAAGGAAGTGCTGCCAAAAATTTCGAAGCACTCATCGATTTGCTTTCTGAAAATTACGAAAACATAATGTTTTGTTCAGACGATAAACATCCGGATGATTTGATTGTAAGTCATATTAATGCACTTTGCGCTCGTGCGGTTGCGAAAGGAATTGATGTTTTTAAAGTTTTACAGGCAGCTTGTGTAAATCCTGTGAACCATTATAAAATTGATGTAGGTTTATTGAAAGAAAACGATACTGCTGATTTTATCGTAGTTGAAGATTTAGTTGATTTTAAAGTAAAACAAACCTATATTAATGGCGAATTAGTTGCCGAAAATGGCGAGTCTTTTATAAAATACATTCCGTTTGAAACGCCAAATAATTTCAATATCACTTCCAAAGAAACAAGCGATTTTGAAGTTTGGGGCTCAGGTTCAAAAATCAGAGTAATTGAAGCTTTAGAAGGACAATTGATAACCAATGAAATTCATTATAAATCCTTAATCGTTGATGGAAAAATCGTTTCAGATACCGAAACTGATATTTTGAAAATGGCTGTTGTGAATCGTTATCAGGATAGCAAACCCGCTATCGCTTTTATCAAAAATTTTGGTTTGAAAAAAGGTGCTATTGCCAGTTCTGTGGCACACGATTGTCATAATATTGTTGTTGTGGGAACTTCTGACGAAGAAATTTGCAAGGCTGTCAACCTTATTATTAAAAATATGGGTGGAGCCTGCGCCGTAAATGGTGCTGAAAGCAAAATGCTGCCGTTGCCTGTGGCCGGAATTATGAGCGACAAAAACGGTTGGGAAACCGGGAAATTATATCAGGAAATTGATGCAATGGCAAAAGAATTAGGCAGCAATTTGAAAGCGCCTTTTATGACGCTTTCGTTTATGGCTTTACTGGTTATTCCCGATTTAAAATTATCCGATAAAGGATTATTTAGCGGAAATAGTTTTTCATTTGTTGATTTGGAAGTAGAATAATCTAAGATTTCAAAGTCAAAGCTTCTCCTTCAAACTGAATTCCGTCCCAGCCTAAATTGATGAAATTTCTAATATTTTGATGGTTTGTTCCGTTTGGATCTCCTAAAACTTCTTCAAAATAAAAAGCGCCAAAACAAGCTAAAGTTTCTTCTTTATTTAGATTTTGCAATTTTGCAAAAGAAAATAATTTACAAGAACCTGAATTTTCTCCGGCAGCATTGTGCTGTGTCCCGTTTTGGAAAGCGGTTGGTGTAAAGTTGTAGTTTTCTTCAATTACTGCAATAGTTTCAGGAAATGTTATTTGATTTGGTGTTTTTTTTACTTTTTCTAAAAAGGCTGGGATTGTCATAATGTTTGGTCTTTATTCATCATCCTTCGAAAACTTACTTTTCTTAGGTTCTTTTGTTATTGTTTTTCCTGCAACCACAACGACAATTTCGCCTCGTGGTGCCGTTTTTTCAAAATGTGCTAAAACTTCTCTTGCGGTTCCGCGTACATTTTCTTCGTGGAGTTTTGATAATTCTCGGGATACACAAACTTGTCTGTCTTCTCCAAAATATTGAACAAACTCCGCTAAAGTTTTGACTAACTTATGGGGCGAAACGTATAGAATCATGGTTCTGGTTTCTTCGGCTAAAGCCAAAAAACGAGTCTGGCGCCCTTTTTTATCAGGCAAAAAGCCTTCAAAAATAAATTTATCATTTGGTAATCCGCTGTTTACTAAAGCCGGAACAAAAGCGGTTGCGCCGGGTAAACATTCCACTTCGATTTTATTTTCGACACAAGCGCGCGTCAATAAAAAACCTGGATCTGATATGGCAGGAGTTCCAGCATCCGAAATCAAGGCAATAGTTTCTCCTGCTTTCAAGCGCGCAATTAAATTTTCAGTAGTTTTATGCTCGTTGTGCATGTGATGGCTGTGCATGTGCGTGCCAATTTCAAAATGTTTCAACAATTTACCACTCGTTCTGGTGTCTTCTGCCAAGATCAAATCGACTTCTTTCAAAATCCGAATAGCACGAAAAGTCATGTCTTCAAGATTGCCAATAGGCGTAGGAACGATGTATAATTTAGACATAATTATTTTAAATATTTAAACACAGACAGCACAAAAATTAGCATGAATAATTAAGTGCTGAAAAAAATACACGAATATAAATTAGTGTAAATCTGTGAAATTCGTGTTTTTACGAGAATTTCTTCTCTACAATTGCCAGAAAACGTTCTGCATAGTCTTCTTTACCTTCCCAGTTATTATAATCAGGTTTTACCATTGTTTCAATAAATTCCTGTGCTTCATCATAATTGTCAAAAGTCAGTAATTGATTTAGAACACGGCTGTAATCTTCTGTGTTATTCCCAAAAAGATTTTTAGTAAAAGCAATTCTGTCATTCAAATCAATCTGGAAACCTTTTGCCAGTTTTTCGTTTAAAGGAACTGTTTTAGGTTTTTCAGATTCTAAAATTGCAGTTGGAGCCACAGCCTTTTTCTCCTTAAATTCATTTATTGATTGCGTTGGAGTGGGGGGAACATTTTCGAAACGATCTACTTTTACAAATTGCGCATCGGCATAATTAATGCCCAGAATATCTTCAAACGAAATGTTAACAGCATCAGATTTTGCAGGAGTTTCAATTTTTGGCTGTTCTGCTTTCGGCTCTTCTTTGTCTAATTCAAAAGCAGGTTTAAAATCAGAAATTGGTTTTAAATCACTTACCGTTTTGAAAGAAAGTTCTTCAGTTGCCTCCGTTTCTTTTTTAATTTCAAAAACCGGTTCTTCAATCTTTTCTTCAATCTTTTCCACTACTTCTACCGGAATATTGACTACAGTTTCTTGCTTTTCAATAATTGCTTCTGGAGTTTCAGCAACAATTTCTACCTGTTTTTCTTCAATGATTTCAGGTGTAGTAATAGCTTCAGTTTCGATTACAGCTTTATCAACAGGAGCAGGTATTGTTTCTTCAAGTTTAATTTCTGAAGGAAGATTTTCTTCTTTTTCAAAAATAGTTTCAACCTGAGATTCTATTTCGCTGTATCCGATAGTTGGTTTTGGATTGTTGAAATTCTCGTCTATAAATTTTAAAACTGCTAATTTTTCATATAATTTCTGCGTTTCAACATACAATTGATTGATATCGGATTTGTTTTTAAGTTTTAAAATTCGATGTGCAATGCTGATTAAATCGGCTTCCAATTTTTTTTTCATAACTTTTGAAATTATAGTGTGTACGGTATTTTAGTGAATTTTGTATTTTGAATGTCTTTATAACGAAAAGAAATCAATAATAAATTTTTTATTTCTGTTAATAAGCGATTGCGAATCTTTGATTTGATAAAAATTTTCTACTTTTGAAAAAAAGCAAAAACAGTAATTTTTTGCGTCAATTTATTACCAGTACAAAGTAATAAAAACTATTCATTTTTAAAGGTAGAAAAATACAAAATGTTTCTCGAAAATACAGTAAATCACAAAGAACAGTTTGGTTGGATTGAAGTTATTTGTGGATCAATGTTTTCGGGTAAAACCGAGGAGTTAATCCGCAGATTAAAACGTGCTCAATTCGCAAAACAAAAAGTCGAAATCTTCAAACCTGCTATTGATATACGCTATCATGACGAAATGGTGGTGTCACATGATGCCAACGAGATTCGCTCAACTCCGGTGCCGGCCGCTGCCAATATTGCTATTTTAGCACAAGGCTGCGATGTAATCGGAATTGATGAAGCCCAGTTTTTTGATGATGAAATTGTTACCGTCTGTAATGATCTGGCCAATCAGGGAATTCGGGTGATAGTTGCAGGACTTGATATGGATTTTAAAGGAAATCCTTTTGGCCCCATGCCGGCACTTATGGCAACAGCTGAGTATGTTACAAAAGTTCACGCTGTTTGTACCCGAACAGGAAATCTGGCAAACTACAGTTTTCGTAAAACCGATAATGATAAATTGGTAATGCTGGGTGAAACCGAAGAGTATGAACCCTTAAGTCGTGCTGCCTATTATAATGCAATGAAAAAGAATCAGGAGAAATAAAATTTTTCTAAAAAAAAATAAATATTTAATATGCAGGAACAAGGAAACAATAAGAAAATAACGGTTGCTATAGTACTTGCAATTTTACTTGTAGCATTATTGTGGACTTTATCCCAATATAATTTTTTTACTGAAAAACCTGTAGAAGAGCCAGAAATAACAGAATTGGTTATGAAGTATAATCAAAATTGTCCACTAACAATTCAGGAAGGTATTCGTTTGGATAGTGTCTCTTTACCCCAGGAAAAGGTGGTTCAGTATAATCTGACTTTAGTTAAAGTCGAGAAAACCACAGCCGATATCCCAATTATAAAAGAAAATATACAAGCAAGTTTAATAAGCACTACCAAAGCTAATCCAGGACTTCAGGTGTTTCGGGATCATAATTATACGTTGGTTTATAAGTATAACGATAAGAAGAAAGCGGATTTGTTTGACGTTACAATAACTCCCGATCAGTATAAATAATAATTTAGGAATTAAAATAAAAAGCAAACCCGACAAACTTTAAATTTGTCGGGTTTATTATTTTATAAAATCTGATTATATTTTCTTCCTCATTCTGGCTACCGGTATATCAAGCTGTTCACGGTATTTTGCAATAGTTCTTCTTGCAATCGGATACCCTTTTTCTTTTAGAATTTCTGCCAATTGATCGTCTGGCAATGGTTTCTTTTTATCTTCTTCTTCAATAGTGTTCTGAAGAATTTTTTTGATTTCTAAAGTAGAAACATCTTCTCCCTGATCATTTTTCATTGCTTCAGAGAAAAATTCTTTGATCAGTTTTGTTCCGTAAGGCGTTTCTACATATTTACTGTTGGCAACACGCGAAATTGTCGAAATATCCAACCCAACTAAATCCGCAATATCTTTTAAGATCATTGGTTTCAGTTTGGTTTCGTCTCCGTCTAAAAAGAACTCTTCCTGATAATGCATGATCGCATTCATGGTAACAAAAAGTGTTTCCTGACGTTGTCTGATGGCATCAATAAACCATTTAGCCGAATCCAGTTTTTGCTTGATAAACTGAACCGCATCTTTCTGAGCAGTCGATTTATCACGAGAATCTTTATATGTCTGCATCATTTCCTGATAATCTTTAGAAACATGCAGTGAAGGAGCATTTCTTCCGTTCAAGGTCAGTTCTAATTCGCCATCCACAATTCTGATCGCAAAATCTGGAACTACATTTTCCGTTACTTTATTGTTTCCGGTGTACGAACCCCCTGGTTTTGGATTCAGTCTTTCGATTTCGTGAATCGCTTTTTTTAGCTGTTCATTCGAAACACTGTATTTTTGTAAAAGCTTATCGTAATGTTTTTTTGTAAAAGCATCAAACTGATTTTCGATAATATCTATCGCTAAATCTACGTATTCTGTTGGCGTTTTGTGTTTTAATTGCAATAATAAACATTCCTGCAAATCACGCGCTCCAACACCAGATGGTTCCAGTTCGTGAATCACGTGAAGCATTTTTTCGACCATTGCTTCATCAGTATAAATTCCCTGAGTAAAGGCCATGTCGTCTACCATATCGGCAACACTTCTGCGTATGTAACCCATATCGTCAATGCTTCCAACAAGGAATTCAGCAATTTCACGCTCTTCATCATTCAGAATAAAAGTATTTAACTGATTGATTAAATCCTGATGAAAACTAATTGGCGACGCAAAAGGTGTTTCGCGTTCTTCGTCTTCACTGTAATTATTCACCTGAGTTTTATAATCCGGAGTATCGTCGTCACTTAAGTATTCGTCTATGTTAATGTCGTCTGCTTCAATTCTGTCTGATTCTGCATCATCATAATCATCGTATTCTTCATTCGCAAATTCATCAGCTTCGTATTCATCTTCTTTTCCAGCTTCAAGAGCCGGATTTTCGTTCATTTCTTCTAATAAACGTTGCTCAAAAGCTTGCGTAGGCAATTGAATTAACTTCATCAGCTGAATTTGCTGCGGAGATAATTTTTGGGATAATTTTAAATTTAAAAATTGCTTTAGCATAATAAGGCACTACTTTTTTTAGCCACTAAGACGCGAAGGCGCAAAGTTTTTATTTTTAATTGCCTCTAAGGCTTTTATTTGTTTTTTTTAAAATACTCTTTTCGTGTTTATAAATCTTCTGATACCGCTTTTGATTAATGGTACATTAAAATTAATTAAAAAACCTAAATCTTTGTTTAGTAATTTTAACTGACTCATAATTTGCGCTTCCCAAACTGGATTTATTTGTTCTACTGCTTTACTTCTATTTATAGAATCTTCGATTAATAAATGTAATCTTAATGATTCGCTAAATTCAATTCCGTCATAAAAGATCGGAATATCAACTTGTCGTTTTACATCAAGACAAGCTTTAGCAATTTCATGAGCTAAACAAACTTCATAAACTCTTTCTAATAATCCGGATCCAAGTTGTTTATGAATTTTAAAAGCTGAGTTTACAATTATTTTTCCAATTTCTTCCGTTCTTTCCGAGAGCATAATATTTTGATTTTGCAACGAAGACGGTAAGGCGCAAAGTTTTTTATTTTTGAAAGTTGTTAAATCTCCAGTTACAATAAAATAATACTTGTGAATTTGTGTCTTCGTGGTATTATTTTAATTTTTTGAGTCTTAAATCAGTTTTTAAAAATAAAACTTATTGTCTTTGTGCCTTCGTGGCAAATCCGTTTCTATTAAAATTCCGCACTTCCAGGAGTTCTTGGAAAAGGGATAACGTCTCTAATGTTCGTCATTCCGGTTACAAACAATACCAAACGCTCAAATCCTAAACCGAAACCTGAGTGTGTTGCTGTTCCAAATCTTCTGGTGTCTAAATACCAGTATAATTCTTCTTCGTCGATTCCTAATGCTTTCATTTTCTCCACCAAAACATCGTAACGCTCTTCTCTTTGAGATCCTCCAACGATTTCTCCAATTCCAGGGAAAAGGATATCCATCGCACGAACCGTTTTTCCATCTTCATTCAAACGCATGTAAAATGCTTTAATGTTGGCCGGATAATCAAACAAAATTACCGGACATTTAAAGTGTTTTTCCACCAGGTAACGTTCGTGTTCCGATTGTAAGTCAGCGCCCCATTCGTTAATGATATAACTGAATTTCTTCTTTTTGTTTGGAGTTGAATCTCTCAAAATATCAATAGCTTCCGTATATGAAACACGCTTGAAGTTGTTCTCCAAAACGAAATTCAATTTCTCTAATAAAGCCATTTCGCTTCTTTCTGCCTGAGGTTTTGATTTTTCTTCTTCTAAAAGTCTTCCTTCTAAAAATTTCAAATCATCACCGCAATTGTCCAAAGCATATTTAATTACATACTGAATAAAATCTTCAGCCAAATCCATGTTATCGTCAAGGTCGTTGAAAGCAACTTCCGGCTCAATCATCCAAAATTCTGCAAGGTGACGGGAAGTGTTTGAATTCTCTGCTCTAAAAGTGGGGCCAAAAGTATAAATCTGACCCAAAGCCATCGCAAAAGTTTCACCTTCTAATTGTCCGGAAACCGTTAAGTTGGTATGTTTTCCAAAGAAATCTTTTTTGAAATCAATGTTTCCTTCTTCATTTTTTGGAAGATTATCCAAAGGCAATGAAGTTACCTGAAACATTTCTCCAGCACCTTCAGCATCAGCACCTGTGATAATTGGTGTGTTTACATACACAAAACCTTTTTGCTGGAAATAACTGTGAACCGCAAATGACAATACCGAACGCACTCTCATAATAGCTCCAAAAGCATTGGTACGTACACGCAGGTGTGCATTTTCTCTTAAAAATTCTAAAGAGTGTTTTTTAGGCTGCATTGGAAATTTCTCCGCATCAGAATCCCCAAGAATTTCAAGTTTGTTAACCTGAATTTCAAATTTCTGACCGGCACCTTTGCTTTCTACCAAAGTTCCCGTTACAGAAACCGCAGCTCCGGTAGTGATTCTTTTTAAAATTTCTTCCGGTGTATTTTCAAAATCAACAACACATTGTATATTATTAATGGTAGAACCGTCATTAAGCGCGATGAACTGATTATTTCTAAAAGTTCTCACCCATCCCTTTGCATTTATTTCCTGTAGCGTCGTCGTACTGTTTAATAAGTCTTTAACTTTTGTGTGTTTCATTTTATATATAATGTTGAAATTTAAATTATTTGTTATACAATAACTGCAAATATAAACGATAATTATTAAAATCAGAAGCTATTTCCTGCTCTCCGCTATATCTTTTGTTGCTTAAAGAAAGCAACAAAAGGATGCCGCTTCGATCAGGGCTAGGGCTTCAGTTTTTAAAAGAGCAAATTGTTATCCCTTTTTGTTATCTCTAACAAGTTTGCGATCGGTATTTGTAAGGTTAAAACATTTGTAAAACTAAGACCATAAAACAATCTACAGCAAATCAATTTACGAACCATATCAGCCAAAGTGTTTTAATCTTTGTTATTAACATCCTGATTTGCTTCTTCATCATTTTCAGACATATCTGCCAATACATCAAATTTAGGTTTTATAAATTCCTGCTGGTTCGCTAATGATTTATTTAAGGTTAGTACTAAACACGGCAGCAACATTAAATTGGACAACATTCCAAAACCAAGGGTTATGGCTATTAATCCTCCCAAAGCAACTGTTCCTCCAAAATCGGAAAGCATAAATACCGAGAATCCTGCAAATAAAACGACCGAAGTATAAAACATACTTACTCCTGCTTCCTTTAAAGTTGCATAAACAGAACGCTTTATTTTCCAATTATTTTTGGTTAATTCCTGACGGTATTGCGCCAAAAAGTGAATTGTATCATCGACAGAAAGTCCAAAAGCAATACTAAAAACCAAAATAGTGGAAGGTTTTAACGGTATACCAAAATAGCCCATCAATCCCGCTGTAATCATAAGTGGCAATAAATTTGGAATCAAAGAAACAATTACCATTTTGAAAGATCTAAACATGAATACCATTAATATCGAGATCAATAATATTGCAAAAAGTATTGAGCTCACTAAATTGTTTAGCAAATATTTTGTTCCTTTTTCAAAAACAAGTGCTTTTCCGGTCATGGTTACTTTGTAGCGGTCAGCCGGAAAAACTTCGTCTATTTTTTTCTGAAGCTCATCTTCTATCTTGGCCATGTTTCCGGTACCAATGTCTTTCATAAAAGTAGTTATTCTTGCTGTCTGACCAGTACTGTCGACATAACTTTTCATGATGTTTTTGTCCGTATTCTTCGTTGCATTTTTAGCATAACTCAAAATAAAGTTTTGCTCCTGGGAAGTAGGCAGCTCGTAAAAATCCGGATTCCCGTTATAATAAGCCTGCTTAGAATATTTAATCAGGTTTAATATCGATACCGGTTTTGAAAGCTCAGGAATTTCTTCGATTTTTTTCTGAAGTTCGTCCATTTTTCTAAGGGTGGACAGCTTCATGACACCTTTTTTTCTTTTAGTATCTATTGTAATTTCTAAAGGCATTACACCATTAAACTCTTTCTCGAAGAATTTAATATCCTTAAAAAAGTCTGTTTTTTGAGGCATATCCTCAATTAAACTTCCGGAAGTATTAATTTGAAAAGCTCCAAAAGTGCTTACGATGAAAATTAAGGAAGCAACCAAATATACATAACGGCGTTTATAGCGGACCATTTCTTCAATCCAGTTCATAAAGGACTGCGTATAATTCCTGCTCAAATGTTCCAGGTGTTTAGCCTTAGGCACCGGTTGATAACTGTAATAAACAGGAACAACAATAAGACATAAAAAGAACAGCGCCATAATACTGATTGACGCTACGATACCAAACTCTTTTAGCAAAACGCTATTAGTAATGATAAAAGTGGCAAAACCGGCTGCCGTGGTTAAGTTGGTCATTAAAGTTGCTGTTCCAACTTTGGTAATCACACGTTGTAATGCACGTGCTTTATTACCATGAGCTAAATATTCCTGTTGGTATTTATTGGTCAGGAAAATGCAATTGGGGACACCAATTACAATAACCAACGAAGGTACTAAAGCTGTTAGCACCGTAATTTCGTAATTAAACAAACCTAATAATCCAAAAGTCCACATTACACCAATAATTACAATAACCATCGAAATTAAAGTGGCTCTGAAGGAACGGAAAAAGAAAAAGAAGATCAGGGAAGTTACCAATAATGAGGCGCCAACAAAAAGACTGATTTCGTCTGTAATGCTTTTTGCATTTAATGTACGTATATAAGGCATTCCTGATACACGTAAATCAATTCCCGTTTCTTCCTCAAAGGCTTTAATTTTCGGAATAAAATCGTTTAAGATGAAATCTTTACGGTGTGCTGTATTGACAATTTTTTTATCCAGATAAATAGCAGAACGAATAGAGCCGCTTTTTTTATTGAAAAGCAAACTTTCGTAAAAAGGCATTTTGTCAAATAATTCAGTCTTTAAGCTTTTTAGGTAAGCTGGATCTTTAGTTTTACTTTGATTAACAAAAGGTATAAGTTCAAAGGTTTGTAAAGAATCGTTTTTTTGTAATTTTTGCAGGTCTGATATCGAAACTACTAAATCAACTTCTTTTTGACTTTTTAGTGATTCTGTGAGTTTTTCCCATGCTTCAAATGCTTTTGGAGTAAAAAAAGCATCGCTTTTTATGCCCACTACAATCATATTCCCTTCTTCTCCAAACTCTTTCAGGAAAGCGTTGTATTCTTTGTTAACAATATGGTCGTCTGGAAGTAAATTCGCTTCGGTAAATGAAAAACGTATATTTTTCCATTGTAATCCAAAGAAAATCGTGATTAAAATAATCAGTGCAATGATTGTAATTCTATTTTTTAGTACGATTCGGGCAATAAACTCCCAAAAACCTACATGTATCTTTTTCTTCATATTTCTCTAAAATGGATGCAAATGTAGTGAAAACCCGCTTTTAATGGGGTATAATAGCGATTGTTTTTGCGTTTTGTTAACATATATTGATGTTAAGAACGGTTTGTTAATTTAGATGGGTTTCTATATTTTGTATTTTGCTTTTCTCATCTTTGCATTCAATTTAAAAGAGTAGAAAAATGAACTGGATTTTATTAATCATTGCCGGACTTTTTGAAGTTGGTTTTGCATCTTGTTTAGGCAAAGCTAAAGAAACAACAGGAATTATGTCAAGCTATTGGATGGCTGGTTTTTTCGTATGTCTTTCAATCAGTATGATTTTGTTGTATAAAGCCACACAAGTTTTGCCTATAGGAACTGCTTATGCCGTTTGGACGGGAGTGGGTGCCGTAGGAACTGTTTTAGTTGGGATTTTGATTTTTAAAGAACCGGCAACTTTCTGGAGAATATTTTTTCTTTCCACTTTAATTGCTTCGATTATTGGGTTGAAATTTGTTTCTAATCATTAAAATGCAGGCAGATACATCAAACATTTAATACACGGATTAACGCTAAGATTATATGTGTCTCATATTTTTTTAGCCTGTTTATTATAGCTTTGGGCTGGTGCCGAAATAAAAAAATGGATGTTTTAATTGGAGTTTGGAATTTAGTTTTAAAGCCCCAAATCCAAAACATAAGAAATCTTAACAGCAATATTATCTTCGAATTCCGGTAATTGATTCGGTCCGTAACGGTAAAATCCGCTTAAACCGAATCCTTTGTAAATTTTATTTAACTCAATCCCGGATTCAAAAAAACCTCTGTTAAGCGTTTTATAAACAGGACCAATATGGTGTTCAGGGTTTTCCATATTTCCCCAGGCCATTCTGGAAACTAAAACTAATGAAGGGCGAACTTTTTTGAGAATTTTTATTCTCGTAAAGCCATGTTTTATTTGGAAAAAAAGATATTCGCTGGAAAAAAATTCATTAAAAAACATAGTCTCAAAACTGTTTCTTCCGGAAAAAGTAATACGTTGAATTATGGTTTCCTTGTTAAGATTATTAGGCATCGTATTGTACAAATGCGTTATAGGTACATCTCCCATGGCGTATCCTGCCTGCAATAAAAGACTGGTTTTTTGACCGTTTAAATATTTCTTTTCGTACTCGGTTTTGAAATCTATTTTGGCAAAACTGAAATCATTTTCTAATACATTTGGTAAAGATTGCGTGTATTGAAAAGTAAATTTTGGAAATCGTTTGTCAGATTCATTTCTGCCTGTTGGTGTCTGCATAAAACCACTAAAAGGAGACCAGACAAGCGAGACCATAGCAGTCGTCATGATGTAACTGGAGTACAATTTTTCGTTTAAATAAAAAAGATAATCAAATTCTGGCTCGACATACGTACGTGATAATTCAAAGATGCCTTCAGTTTTCGGAATTATTTTTGACTGAATGTTTACTTTCCAGCCGATGTATTTATAAAAAGTACTAATGTTGATTGGGCGAGGGTCATAAATTTTAAAAACGCGTTTGTCGACCGCAAAAAAGGTACTCGCAATTTCCCGAACGTCTTCGGTATAAGAAGCATTTAGCCATGTATTGGTCATTTTCCCAATTTGTATTCCCGATCCTAAGCTGTATTTGAAATTTCCGTCTTTTGTTCCATATGCAGAGTATCCTTCAATTCTGAAATTTTTAGAAAAAACATCATTTGTAACACCCCCAAGACCTAATCTAAAACCTTCGTAATTATTATAGCTAATCAGTTTTTTTAAGTCAAAATCAATTGGACCAACCGGAAAATAACCATTAATGATCTTTCTTCCGAAGCGTAAACGATTCTCAATTCTCTTTTTTACAGAAATACTATCGAGTAATAAATAAGTTTTCTGGCCTTTTAAATCTAAACTGTCTTTACGATATTTATTCCAGAATGCTTCTGGTTTTTTACTGGCGTCATCCTGAATTTCGATATAAAGCGATGGGTCTTTTATTACAGCAGTTGTGTTATAATGTATGTCAAAATTATTGCTTTCTGAGAGTAAATAGGTAAAATCTGAAGCGCTTTTTTTTCTGGTTTCGAAAACATCTTCTGCATCCCCGTCAAACTGAATAGTTCCACCCAAAATTTTAATGTCATCGTCGTTTTTACCCTTTACAATTTTAAAGGCTGTATTGCTTGGAAACCATATTTTTTCTTCCGGAACATATTCAAATTCATGAATTCCACTAATATCGAGTACCCCTTTTATACGCATTACAGCTTTTGCAATTGCGAAATTTTCCTTATCAATATATAAAACACCTTCTAAACCGGATGCCCTTCTTTTCTCCCTGTTCTTAAAATAAATCATAAAGGTATTTCGACCTTTAATAACAACAGTGTCCAGTAATTTATAATTGTAATCTTTTAAGGCATCATTAGAAACAGGATTGTTGTATTTCGTTTCAAAAAGTTCATATTTCGAATCGTAAATAGAAATTGACTGTAAATTGAAGGCGATGATTTCGTAAATAGGCTGCTTAAAACCTGCCATTTTTGTCCCCAGAATGGTTTCCTTAAGTTTTTTGTTTCCAAATTGATATTGCGAAACTTTTTCGGTTTGAAACAAATGCTGTTTGCTTATGATTTCTTTAAATTTATAATCAGAAGAATCAACGTTGATTCTTTGTTTCTTTAAATTTTTGTAAGCTGCAGACGAGTCAATTCGGCCTTTAATAGAATCAGGATTTGCTGTTACAATCAGTTTATTGTATGTTTTGTACTCAAAACTGTTTAATTTTTTTTGAGGATTATTACTGTTTTTACTGCTGATCACCTTTCTTAAAATCGCTAATGCCGGATTTTCTTTTGAAATGATAACTTCTTTCAGATTGTCTGTTTTCTGTTTAAGCGAAACAGGATAAAATTTTTTAGTATCAGCTATATTGACAGTTATACTTTCAAAACCAATATAAGAAACGATAAAAGAATTTATTTTTACTTTTGAAGAAAGTATAAATTTTCCATCAACATCCGTAATCGTATTGTTATTGTCTGAAGTTGTAATAGTCGCAAAAGGCAGCGGTTTGTTTTGCGAGTCATTCACAATTCCGTTTACTTGAAATTGAGCTTGTAGAGTAAGCGAAAAAAACAATGTCAATAAACAAAATAGCTTCATACAGAGTGTTGTGGTTTCAGAAAATTTGGTATGCAAAAGTAGGAATAAAAAAATCCGTCTGGTATAATTTTAACCAAACGGATTCTTAATTTTGTGTCAAAAAAGTTATATTTTCATGATTTCGGCTTCTTTAGCAGCCAATAATTCATCGATTTTTTTGATGTATTCATTTGTTAAGTTCTGAACTTCTTCTTCTGCAGATTTACAGATATCCTCAGAAGTCCCTTCTTTTTCTAATTTTTTGATATCAGTATTCGCATCTTTACGAACATTACGAACACCGATTTTAGCATCTTCAGCTTCAACTTTTGCCTGTTTCGCTAATTCTCTACGTCGATCTTCTGTCAAAGGCGGAACACTGATAATAATCATGTCGCCATTATTCATTGGGTTAAAACCAATATTGGCAATCATAATCGCTTTTTCTATCGTTTGCAGCATATTTTTTTCAAAAGGCTGCAGGGTAATTGTTCTCGCATCAGGAACACTAATTTTTGACACTTGAGAAAGAGGTGTTGCTGATCCGTAATAATCTACAAAAACACTTCCAAGCATTGCCGGAGAAGCTTTTCCTGCACGGATATTAAGAAACTCTTTTTCTAAATGTGCAATAGAACCATTCATTGATTCTTCAGTACTTTCTAATATAAAATCTATTTCTTCACTCATTTTTTTAGATTTTTAGATTTTCAGACTTTTGTTTTTTTAGATTCTTCTTAAAAACAATTATCTAATTATGCTAACTAATATGTTTTTTATTTTTTTTGAATAGTATAGAGATGTCAAAATGTATTGAAATAGACTAATCTAAATTCTAACAATCTTACCCTATCTAAATATTTACTATTGTTCCAATGTTTTCTCCTTCGCAGATTTTTAACAAGTTGCCAATTTTGTTCATATCAAAAACCACGATTGGTAATTTATTTTCCTGACTTAATGTAAAAGCGGTTGTATCCATTACATTTAATCCTTTTTTGATAACATCATCAAATGAGATGAAATCAAATTTTACAGCCGAAGCATTTTTTTCAGGATCACAATCGTAAACACCATCCACTCGTGTTCCTTTTAGGATAACATCAGCATTAACTTCGATTCCTCTTAAAACAGCTGCTGTGTCTGTAGTAAAGTAGGGATTTCCGGTTCCGGCTCCAAAAATTACAATTCTTCCTTTTTCAAGATGGCGAACGGCTCTTCTTTTGATGTACGGTTCTGCAATAGATTCCATTTTCAAAGCAGTCTGCAAACGGGTTTTCATTCCTTTGTCTTCAAGAGCGCCTTGTAAAGCCATTCCGTTTATAACTGTAGCAAGCATTCCCATGTAATCTCCCTGTACTCTGTCCATACCCGAACTTACTCCTGAAACACCTCTAAAAATATTTCCTCCTCCAATAACAATAGCAATTTCTACGCCTTTATTGTGAATCTGCTTAATTTCTTCAGCATATTCGGCTAATCTTTTAGGGTCAATTCCGTATTGTAGGTCTCCCATTAAGGCTTCTCCACTTAATTTTAGAAGAATTCTTTTATATTTCATCTGTGTTGCTTTTGTTTGTGCAAATATAGACATATTCTGTTTTTTTAAAATAGTGTTTTAAAAAATTAATTGTTCTTTTCTAATTAAATTGCTGCTGATTTTTGAGTTTTATTTTTGAATGTGATAAAAGTCATTCAGCGATCTTTTTAAAAAATGTATTTTTATGGTATCAAAACGAAATAAATATGAAAAGTATTGTAGCCAAAGCATTATTCAATAGTTATTCTTATACAGAATATCGAAAATTAGTTACCGACTTATTATCAGAAGGGAAAGCAACCGGTAATGAGCAAACTGAAAGTCTGACACATTATACCAGTTTGAATGAAGCCCGAATGAATCGTCTGGAAAAAACGATCAAAATTTCTGAAGATGCGATTTCAAAACTACAAAGTTTAGACAATCATTATATCTGGTTAGTAATCTCTGAAGGATGGTGTGGCGACGCTGCGCAAATACTTCCAATATTGAACAAAATGGCTTTGGCATCAGATAAAATAATTGATCTCAGGATTGTTTTAAGAGATAAAAATGATGAATTAATGAGTCAATATCTAACAAATGGCGGCAGGGCAATACCAAAATTAATTGTAATTTGTAAAGAAGCGGGAATTGTGCGTGCTGATTGGGGACCCAGGCCAAGAGGAGCAGTTGAGTTGATATCTAATTATAAAAGAGATTTTGGTGTTATTGATGAAAAAATAAAAACCGATTTGCAGTTATGGTATTTGGCAGACAAAGGAATTTCGGTTCAGGAAGAATTGGTTGGGATTATGGAAAATATAAAGTATAACCCATTGTAGTTTTTAATTTGAGTTTTATAGTGTTAGAACATTGATAATAAAAAAACTTATTTATTAAAAATATGCTAAAAACAATTGCTGTTAATTTGATATTTCGTAACTTAGTTAAGACTAAGCCCTTCTGCTATTTATTAACTTACTATTCTTGGTGTTTGTTTATTGTTTAACAATTAAAGTGCACTATTATGAAAAAGTTATTCGAAAAGTTTTACGATTTTGTTTCTAGATTTTTGTTTGGAGGAAAGAATGTACCTCATTATTAATCCAAAACAAGTATGAAATAGCACTACTTTTATTAGGAGCTGGCACATTATGATTTAATTTATAATGTGCTTTTTTATTTAACTAAGCCAAAAACCATTTCAAATTTCATTATATTATAAAAAACGAATTTCATTTTTTTAGTTAAAAACGAATTAATGAAATGCCTAAGCTAATACTTCCAATGCTTCCTTGGTCATATAATTGAAAAGCATAATCAGAAACTTCAACAAAAATAGTATGATCATTTCCTGTTATTCCTAATCTGATTTTTTTATATTCACCACTCAAATTTCCCCGTCCCAATGCAAAGCCTTTCCCGTACCCTAACTGAAGCGTAATTCTTCCGCTTTCAGAAATTTTTGGACTTAAACCAAAATTCAAATAAACAGGAACAGCAACGAGTTTGTCGTCCCATTTCCAATCTAATCCACTATGAATTCCTAAAGTTAACCATTGTTTATAATGTACTCCATAGCCTAATTTAGAGCCTATGGCATTAGGTATAAAAAAAGCTTTTTTTTCTCCTTCATAATTATCGGGTTTGTTTCTATAAGGATTTCCCGTTATTGAAATTGTGGCGCCAAATTGTATATAGGTGAATTTTCTTTCCTGAGCCTGAATACTTGTATTTGCTAAAAGAAACCAAAGGACAACAAGTGAATAATATTTCATAAATCCTGATTTCTTTAAAAAGATAAATGTGTTAATTATTTATTGAAGACTTTCCTCAAAGAAATTAATGTCAATGGCGTCTTTTACATCGTAATCTCCAATTTTAGTTCGGCGTAAAACAGTTAAATGAGAACCTGAGTTCATTGCTTTTCCAAAATCAAAAGCTAACGAACGAATATAAGTTCCTTTGCTGCAAATTACTCTAAAGTCAATTTCAGGAAGTGCAATTCTTGTAATTTCAAATTCGTGAATGGTTGTTTTTCTACTGGCAATTTCTACAGTTTCTCCTGCACGTGCATGTTCATACAACCGAACGCCGTCTTTTTTAATAGCAGAAAAAATGGGTGGTTTTTGATCGATTTCGCCTAAAAACTGTTTTACGGTTTCATGAATCAAAGCTTCATCAATATGTTCTGTTTGAAAAGTTTCGTCGATTTCGGTTTCCAGATCATACGATGGAGTAGTGGCTCCAATATAAAAAGTTCCCGTATATTCTTTTGCCTGCCCTTGTAGTTCAGAAATTATTTTGGTGAATTTTCCGGTACAAATCAATAGTAATCCGGATGCTAAAGGATCCAGGGTTCCGGCATGTCCAATTTTAAATTTTTTTGGGAGCCCGACTTTATTAATTAAAAGATATTTTAATTTATTGACAGCTTGAAACGAACTCCATTTTAAAGGTTTATCAATCAATAAAATTTGTCCGTCTAAATATTCTTCAGGTGTCATTATATAATGGTAAGAGGATGAATGAAAAAGTGAATCAGTAATAAAACGATTCCAGCTATAATTCGGTAGTAGCCAAAAACTTTAAAGCCATTTTTTGTCAAAAAACCAATAAAAGTTTTAATTGCTAAAAGTGCTACAATAAAGGCAACAACATTACCTATAATCAACAAATTGATCTGATCGTGTGATAATACAAAACCATCTTTATAATAATCGTAGCATTTTTTTACCGTGGCACCAAACATGGTTGGAACCGCAAGAAAAAATGAAAATTCTGCCGCAGTAGTTCTCGATAGTTTTTGTGACATACCACCCACAATACTGGCTCCACTTCTTGAAACTCCCGGAATCATTGCGATACACTGAAATAATCCAATTTTTAAAGCCTGTAAATAAGTGATTTCCTGTGAAGTTTCTGCCGCATTGGGATTGTTGAACCATTCGTCAACTTTCAATAAAATCAATCCTCCAATTAAAAGTGAAACCGCAACTGTAACGGGATTTTCTAATAATCCATCTATAAAATCACTCAAAAGTAAACCTAAAACTACGGCCGGAATAAAGGCAACCAAAAGTTTAAAATAAAAATCAAGTGTTTGAAAAAAGCGTTTGAAATATAAAACTACAACCGAAAGTATAGCGCCAAGCTGAATAACTATCGTAAAAAGTTTGGTGAAATCTTCTTGTGCAATTCCAAAAAAAGAAGAGGCAATAATCATATGACCAGTTGAAGAAACAGGCAGAAATTCTGTGATTCCTTCAATAATAGCAAGAATAATAGCTTGTAATGTATTCATTAAAATTAGATTTTTAGCTTTTTAGACCATTTTAGATTTAGATTTTTAAAGATTACTCTAATAATCTAAGGAGTCTAAGAAAGTCTAAAAGAAGGCTATTTAGATTTTTTGAAGATAGAATAAATCGTGATTCCAAAACCAATCAAAACAGTAGTTGGAGCCAATCGAATACGTCTAAAGCTAAAAACTTCTTCGTTAAAAACATTCGGATTGTCACTTCCTCCACCAGACATTAAGATAAAGCCTAATACGATAACGCCAATTCCAATCAATAAAATTTTGTAGTTGATGTTGTCAAAAAGGAATTCCTGATGATGTTGTTGTGATTTCGCTTCTTCTTTAATATTGTTTTTCATCTGTATAGTTTGTTACCCTGAACGGAGTTATAGGGCTTTTATTTAAAAATCTAAAATTAATAAAGATCGTCTGTTCTTAAATTCAGGAAACGTTGTGTAGCAAAGTGTGTACTTACCCAGGTAATTAAAACCCCTAAACCGAAAACAGCTAATAAAACCAATCCGATTAAGACTTTGTCTTCTAAAATTCCTAATCCCGGGAAGTTGTTTTCTACATACAGTAAAAGCGCAATCAAAGCGATAATAGCTAAACCTGCACCTAACATTCCAAGTTTCACACTACGCACTACAAATGGTTTACGAATAAATGCTTTTGTAGCGCCTACCATTTGCATGGTTTTTATGATGAATCTGTTAGAATGAATGGATAAGCGTAAAGAACTATTGATTAATAATACAGCAATTATAGCAAGGAAACCACTGATAATCAAAATCCACATACTGACTTTTTTAATATTGTCATTTACTAAGTTTACTAATTGTTTGTCATAAACAATATCTTCAATCATCGTGTTTTGACGCAACTTACTTTCAATCTTAAGGATACTGTCTCTCTCAACATAGTCTGCTTTTAAGTGGATGTCGTACGAATTCAATAATGGGTTTTCTCCTAAAAACGTTAAGAAATCTTCTCCAATAATATCAGTATGTTCTTTTGCTGCTTTTTCTTTCGTAACATACGCATAAGATCTTGCATAAGGAACCCTTTTCAATTCGGTATTAAATGCTTTTATAACACTATCATTGGCTTCGTTTTTAAAGAATACCGTCATGGCGATTTTTTCTTTAAAATCATTGGCCAGTTTTTTAGAATTGATGATGAATAATCCTAGTACTCCCAAAAGGAATAACACCAGAAATACACTTAATACAACCGAAAAATAAGAGGAAATTAACCTGCGTTTTTGAAATCTATCAAATTTAGAACTCATAGTTTACTTAAATTATGTGGTAAAAATAATAAAGAATTTGTTTATTTAAAGTTAATAACGATCAAAGTTTTAACTTTCGTACCATAAATATACGATTCAGCATTCATAAATCAAGGATAAAAAACCTTGAAAGTTGATTTGAGCGCAAGTTCCTCAAGTTTTTCTGAATAAACAGTTTTATAAAAACACCAAGTTAGGAAAGCTTGTGTTTACTGAGTTTACGAACTTTGTATTCTATATGGTGAATAATATAAAAATACTGTCGCACTTTGTGGTTAAATTATTTAATTCCCCAAACTAATGACAGGTTTTTTTACACAATTAAAAATACCTATTTTATTATTTTATTTGTTTGTCAGTGAAATAGCTTTGGTACAATGTGTAATAAATGTAAATTTGCGCACTAAAAAGTTAGAACTTAGTTGCTCAGTAGCACAATAAGATAACATGAGTAAGCGAAAGCAGACTCCATTAAAATAAAAATTAAAACAGGGAATGAAATACAATCCAAATGAAATCGAAGAAAAATGGCAAAAATATTGGGCTAAAAATCAAACTTTTGCTGCGTCAAACAATTCTGAAAAACCGAAGCATTATGTGTTAGATATGTTTCCGTATCCATCCGGAGCGGGATTACATGTGGGGCATCCGTTGGGTTATATTGCTTCAGATGTGTATTCTCGTTTCAAAAGACATCAGGGATTCAATGTGTTGCACCCAATGGGTTACGACAGTTTTGGTTTGCCAGCAGAACAATATGCAATCCAGACAGGTCAGCGTCCCGAAGATACAACACGCGTAAATATTGATGGTGGAGTTGATAAAGAAGGAAAACAAATTGCGGGCTACCGCAAACAATTAGACAAAATTGGTTTTTCTTTTGATTGGAGTCGTGAAGTACGTACCTCAAATCCGGATTATTACAAACATACCCAATGGATTTTTATTCAGTTATTTAATTCCTGGTACAATAAAAATGCAGATAAAGCAGAAGATATTTCAACTTTAATTTCCATCTTCGAAAAAGAAGGAAATGCCAATGTAAATGCCGTTTGCGATGATGTTATTGTTTCTTTTTCGTCAAGCGAATGGAATGCGTTTTCAAAAGACGAACAAGAAAAAATCCTTTTGCAGTACAGGTTGACCTATTTGGCTGAAACCGAAGTAAACTGGTGTCCTGGTTTAGGAACAGTTTTGGCAAATGACGAAATCGTAAACGGCGTTTCAGAGCGTGGAGGTTATCCTGTCATCAGAAAAAAAATGACACAATGGAGTATGCGAATTTCTGCTTATGCCGAACGCTTGCTTCAAGGTCTAAATGATATCGACTGGAGTGAGTCTATAAAAGAATCTCAAAGAAACTGGATTGGAAAATCTGTAGGGGCAATGGTAACTTTCAATGTAGTTCCAACAACCAACAACCAACAACCAGAAACCATTTCAGTATTTACCACCCGTCCCGATACCATCTTCGGAGTAACTTTTATGACTTTGGCACCAGAACATGAGTTGGTAGCTAAAATCACAACTCCGGAACAAAAAACAGCGGTTGAGACTTATATCGAAAAAACAGCAAAACGTTCTGAACGTGAGCGTATGGCTGATGTAAAAACGATTTCTGGAGTGTTTACCGGAGCGTATGCAGAGCATCCTTTTACCAAAGAATCCATACCGGTTTGGATTGGGGATTATGTTTTGGCAGGTTACGGAACAGGTGCTGTAATGGCGGTTCCTTGTGGTGACGAAAGAGATTATGCTTTTGCTAATTTCTTTAAAGGACAAAACGGAATGCCGGAAATCAAAAATATTTTTGACAAGGATATTTCAGAAGCTGCTTTTGGAGCCAAAGAAGGTTTTCAATTAGTAGACTCTGATTTTTTAAACGGATTAAATTATAAAACAGGAACTCAAAAAGTAATTGCTGAGTTAGAAAAAATAGAGCAAGGAACAGGAAAAACAAATTACCGTTTGCGTGATGCTGTTTTCTCTCGGCAGCGTTATTGGGGAGAACCTTTCCCGGTTTATTATGTAAACGGATTGCCAAAAATGATCAGTGCAGAACATTTGCCAATCATTTTGCCAGAAGTAGAGAAATATTTACCAACAGAAGACGGTTTGCCTCCATTAGGAAATGCAGCGGTTTGGGCTTGGGACACCAAAAAAAACAAAGTTGTTAATACTGATTTAGTTGACAATGTTTCGATTTTTCCTTTAGAATTAAACACGATGCCAGGTTGGGCGGGAAGTTCATGGTACTGGATGCGTTATATGGATGCGCACAATGAAAATGAATTTGCATCTAAAGAAGCTTTGGCTTACTGGGAAAGTGTAGATTTATACATTGGTGGAAGCGAACACGCAACCGGACACTTGTTGTATTCTCGTTTCTGGAATAAATTCTTAAAAGACAAAGGTTTTGCTCCAACTGAAGAACCATTCAAAAAACTGATTAATCAGGGAATGATTTTGGGAACTAGTGCTTTTGTTTATAGAAGAAATGATAGTAATGAGTTTTATTCTTTCAACAAAATATTGTCTCCTAAAGATAAACCTTTTATTGATCCAAGATTTGTTAGAGGCTCTAAAGTTTTGAATGAGATATCATCTAAGGATGAATCTGTATTGGATGATATTAATCTTGAAACAATTATTCAAGCGGGATATGGCGGTTCTAATACAGCTTTTCCAATTCACGTTGATGTTAGTTTTGTTAATTCTTCAGATGAATTAGATATTGAAAAATTCAAAGCATGGAGAGAAGATTATGCTGATGCTAAATTTATAGATGATAATGGAAAATTTATAGTAGGCCGTGAAGTCGAAAAAATGTCGAAATCAAAATACAATGTTGTAACACCAGATGATATTTGTGAAGAATATGGAGCAGATACATTACGTTTGTACGAAATGTTTTTAGGTCCGCTAGAGCAGGCAAAACCTTGGAATACGGCTGGAATTTCGGGAGTTTTTGGTTTTCTTAAAAAGTTATGGAGATTGTATTTTGATGATAACGGTTTAATTGTAAACAATGAAGAACCAACAAAAGACAACTTAAAATCATTACACAAAACCATCAAAAAAGTAGCAGAAGACATTGAGAGTTTTTCTTTTAACACCTCGGTTTCTCAATTTATGATTTGCGTGAATGAATTGTCTTCTCAAGGTTGTCATTCAAGAGCAATCTTAGAACCATTAGCGATTTTGGTTTCGCCTTATGCACCGCATATTGCAGAAGAATTATGGTCGCAATTAGGACATGCAACTTCAATTTCAGAAGTGCCGTTCCCAGTTTTTGAGGCTAAATATTTAGTAGAAACGAATAAGGAATATCCAGTTTCTTTCAACGGAAAGATGCGTTTCACCATCGAATTGCCTTTGGATTTAACCAAAGAACAAATCGAAGAAATCATCATGAAAGACGAAAGAACGTTGAAACAATTGGATGGCAAAACACCAAACAAAGTGATTATTGTCCCTGGGAAGATCATAAACCTTGTAGGATAAATAAAAAATCCAAATATCATAAATTCCAAAATCCAATTTTACGATTGGAGTTTGGAATTTTTTGTTTTAGTATGTTTTGTTATTCCGTAGTAATCTCACGGTTCAATTAAATTCACACATAGATTCCTGCTGAATGACAAGTTTGTGTTTTAGGATTTTTTGCAAAAAAATCATAATTAAAGTCTAAAGTTATGTGTCATTTTGGCATTTCACAAAAATGGTTCGTAAATTGTTGTGAGTTTACAAAGACAAAACATAATCTAAAAAATATAAATATGGGAGGTGGATATTTTATTCTCGCAGGGCTTATCATGTTATTTAGCTGGCTGGTAAGTTCAAAATTAAAGAACAAGTTTGAATTATACTCTAAGTTGCAATTGCAAAATGGTATGAGCGGACGAGAAATTGCAGAAAAAATGCTGGCAGACAATGGAATCACAAATGTTCGTGTTATTTCGACACCGGGGCAATTGACGGACCACTATAACCCTGCAGACAAAACTGTTAATTTAAGTGAAGCAGTTTACAATCATCGAAATGCTGCCGCAGCGGCAGTTGCAGCGCACGAGTGTGGACATGCTGTTCAACATTCTGTAGGATATCAATGGTTGGCGATGCGTTCTACATTAGTTCCAATTGTAAACGTAGCGTCAAATTATATGCAATGGATTTTGCTGGCCGGAATCCTGATGATTCAAATATTTCCTCAGTTACTATTAGTCGGAATAGTGCTTTTTGCAATAACTACGTTATTTTCGATTGTAACTTTGCCTGTAGAATATGATGCAAGTAACAGAGCGTTGGCCTGGTTAGAAAATAAGCACATGCTTACACAACAGGAACAGGCAGGAGCGAAGGACGCCTTAAAATGGGCGGCTAGAACGTATCTTGTTGCGGCACTTGGATCAATTGCGACATTGTTGTATTATATCTCGATTTACGCAGGAAGTAATAATAGGAGAGATTGATTTAAGTAGTTAATTAGAAAGTAAGTCAATTAGATAATTTATTAAGACTCGGCAGATTTAATTTGTCGAGTTTTTTTATTTTAATTGTTGAAATTTAAAATAATAAAAAGTACAGCCCATAATCCGGATAGAATGTAAATACTGTTTAAGTATTACCTATTTTTGAATTTATGGTATTTTAAAAAAAGTATCAGAGTATAAATTATACTTACAGGAATTGAAAGTAAAAATAGAAGAAATCCTAAGCCAGGCGTAAATAGGCCACTCGGACTTGTTTTCTAAAGTATAAAGGCGTTATAAAAGTATAATGTGAAAAAAAGTATTGTTTTGAGTTCAGGTCTAATGTTTGTAATCAGGTCTATTAAAAAATCATCTAATTGTCATATTGACACATTGTTTAATTTACAACTGAATCTGCCTGTCAATCTGCTGATCCAGCGAAATAAATGTTTCAGTTCTTGAAACACCTTCAATAGCCTGAATTTTAGTGTTTAAAAGCTGCATTAAATGTTCATTGTCACGACAGATAATCTTAATCAAAACCGACCAGTTTCCGGTAGTATAATGGCATTCTAAAACTTCTGGAATCTTTTTTAAATCTTTAACCGCTTCAGAGTTTCGTGAGGCTTTGTCCAGATAAACGCCAATAAACGCCATGGTGTTATAGCCTAAAACTTTAGGGTTTACAGTGAATTTTGATCCTGAAATTACACCGGATTGCTCCAGTTTTTTCAATCGCTGATGAATGGCTGCTCCGGAAATACCAATTTTATTTGCAATTTGTAAAATGGGTTTTCGGGCATCATCCATTAGATAGCGAAGGATTTCCTTGTCAATACCGTCAATTTCGATTAATAGCGAGTTAATTTTCATAGCTTAATATTTTAAACTAATCCTGTAGATTTGGTTTAGGATAGCAATCAAATGTAGTTAAAATGTTTGAAAATAAAAATTCGAAATATAAAGAAGAAATCAGGTGTTAAAATAGTATTTTGATCTTTGGGTAATAAATTTTGCTCCGGCATTTGAACTGATGGCTATGAAAGCTTAGTTTTTATCGAAATTTTATCGAAAAATAAAAATTCCAAATTCCAACAGAAAATTGGAATTTGGAATTTTAAGATTTGATTATTTTTTAGGAATTATTTTCCTTTGTTTGCTTCTATAATGTATTTTTCTAAAGCCATTGTCATTGAAGGAGTCTCAGGAGTTGGGGCAAGAATATCAATTCTTAATCCGTAATCCAGAGCTTCTTTTTGAGTTGTGCTTCCAAAAACGGCAATTCGGGTATCATTTTGTTTAAAATCAGGGAAGTTTTTAAACAATGATTTAATTCCGGTTGGACTGAAAAATGCTAAAACATCATAATATACATCTGCTAAATCTGACAGGTCACTCATTACTGTTTTGTAAAAAACAGCTTGTGTCCATTCTACTTTTAAGCCGTTTAAAGTAACAGGTGCGTCAGCATTTAATTGGTCTGATGCCGGAAGCAGGAATTTTTCGTCTTTGTATTTTTTGATAAGTGGAGATAAATCTGCAAAATCTTTAGCTCCTACGTAAATTTTACGTTTTCTGTACACTACATATTTTTGCAGATAGAATGCAACCGCTTCAGATTGACAAAAGTATTTTAATCCTTCTGGAACTTTATAGCGCATTTCATCAGCTACTCTAAAAAAATGATCAACAGCATTTCGGCTTGTCAGGATAATAGCACTATAATTATTAAGATCAATTTTTTGTAATCGGATCTCTTTTGCATTAACCCCTTCCACATGAATAAAAGGTCTGAAATCAATTTTTATTTTGTGTTTTTGTTGGAGCTCAAAGTAAGGAGAATTCTCCACTTTAGGTTCAGGCTGTGACACCAAAATTGTTTTCACTTTCATATTATAAACATTTACTAAGCCACCTCTCTTGTAATCCAATAATACAGGAAATAATAAGGGGCTATTTCAAGAGCGCAAAGATATAAAATAAAATAAAATAATTTGTTGATTATTGTATTTTGATAAGTTTTAATTGAAATAAAGTAAGAAAACATACTTATACACGCTGAAACGCCTATTATTGCTAGCGGTATGCTTTTAGGAACATTGTCATGATAGAATAAAACGGCATTAATAGGAAGGAGTAAAAGACCAATGTAGGTTCTGTAAGTTGCTTTTTGTAAGTTAAATAGATCAACAAACTCATTAATATTGAATGAAGTTCCTATGATTTTTTCGATTAAGTACTTCGCCAATATAAAGTATGTCAAAATAGTAACAATTTGAGTAAAAAGCATCCAGTCGGTTTTTTCTGCCTTTATTGGGTATTCAAAGATATGCATAGTCAGCTGAATGAAAAACGCATACGATACAATTTGAACAAAAAACAGCGCTACAGTAAAACTGCTTTTCAGATGAGAAACGTCACGGTAAATTTTAACGTATTTATCTGAGAAAATAAGTTTTGTAAATTCACTAAACCTATTTTCGTAAGATGATTTGGTAATGGCAACTAAGGCAAAAGCCAACACAAATAAAAGTGTTGCCCAATCTTTGTTTTCTATAATTCTGGGATGGAGCTGTTCGATCATAACGATACAAAATTAGTAATTTTTTGTCTCAATACTTTTATTATAGATTTATTATGAATCAAATGCTATAAAAAGTTTACTTTTGCGGTGAAATTACGCAGAAATAATGAATGATTGTATTGTCATAATTCCCACTTACAACGAGATCGAAAATATTGAAAGCATAGTACGTGCAGTGCTTTCGCAACATAAATCCTTTCACCTTTTAATTATCGATGATAATTCACCGGATCATACTGCTGATAAGGTGTTTATGCTTCAGGACGAATTTCCGGAAAGATTGTTTCTTGAAAAAAGAGCTAAAAAATCTGGTCTTGGTACAGCTTATGTTCATGGTTTTAGATGGGCTTTGGAACGCAAATATGATTTCATTTTTGAAATGGATGCTGATTTTTCACACAACCCGAATGATCTTGAAAAATTATACGATGCCTGCCATTTTGGAGGCGCAGCTTTAGCTGTGGGATCTCGTTATGTTACAGGTGTAAATGTCGTAAACTGGCCTTTAAGCCGGGTATTAATGTCTTATTTTGCTTCGGTTTATGTAAAGTTTATTACCGGAATGAAAATTCACGATGCTACAGCAGGTTTTGTGTGTTATAAAAGAGAAGTTTTAGAAAAGATAAATCTGAATAAAATTAAATTTGTTGGATATGCTTTTCAAATCGAAATGAAATATAGAACATATTGTGCTAAATTTGAAATAACAGAAGTTCCGATTATTTTTACTGATCGGACCAGAGGAGTTTCAAAAATGAGCAATGCAATTATTAAAGAAGCGATATTTGGAGTTATTTCTCTTCGGTTAAAAAAATTATTCAAGACATTATAAACGAACGGCGATGAACAGGATTTTAATCAAAAATGCTAAAATTGTAAACGAAGGATCAATTTTGGAGGGCGATGTTTTAATAGAAAACGACTTAATTGTCGAAGTTGCAGACAGCATCAGCCTAAAAACATCTGATTGTAAAGTAATAGACGCTGAAGGAAGTTATTTAATTCCGGGCGCCATTGATGATCAGGTACATTTTAGAGAACCGGGATTAACACATAAAGGTGATATTGAATCGGAGTCAAGAGCTGCGGTAGCAGGGGGGATTACTTCTTTTATCGAACAGCCAAATACGATTCCGAATGCAGTGACACAGGAAATTTTAGAAGATAAATATCAAATTGCTGCCGAAAAATCATTTGCGAATTATTCGTTTATGATGGGTGCAACCAATGATAATCTGGAAGAAGTTTTAAAAACTAATCCTAAAAATGTGGCTGGAATCAAAATTTTTCTAGGTTCGTCAACCGGAAATATGTTGGTAGATAACGAAGCAACTTTAGAAAAAATATTCTCAAGTACACAAATGTTGATAGCAGTTCATTGTGAAGATGAGACTACAATTCAGAATAATTTAGCAGAATTCAAAGAAAAATATGGTGATGATATTCCGGTCACGGCTCATAACTTGATAAGAAGTGCCGAAGCTTGTTACATTTCATCTTCAAAAGCCGTGGCTTTGGCTAAAAAAACCGGTGCGCGCTTGCATATTTTTCATCTTTCGACTGCGAAGGAAATGGAATTATTTACAAATAAAATCCCATTAGAAGATAAAAAAATCACGGCTGAGGTTTGTGTACATCACCTTTGGTTTACCGATGAGGATTACACTACAAAAGGAAATTTCATCAAATGGAATCCGGCTGTAAAAAAGGCTGACGACAGAAAAGAACTTTGGAAAGCTCTCAATGACGGTCGTATCGATGTTATTGCAACAGATCACGCCCCACATACAAAACAAGAAAAAAGCCAATCCTATTTAAAAGCTCCTTCAGGTGGTCCTTTAGTGCAGCATGCTGTCGTCGCTATGTTTGAGGCACATCATCAGGGTAAAATTACGGTAGAAAAAATCGTTGAGAAAATGTGTCATAATCCTGCTAAGATTTTTAAAATCGAAAAAAGAGGTTTTATAAAAGTAGGGTATTATGCTGATTTGGTTATTGTAAATCCAAGTTTACCCTGGAGCGTAAAACCTGAGAATATTTTGTATAAATGTGGCTGGTCTCCGTTTGAAAATTTTACTTTTAAATCAAGAATTACCCATACTTTTGTAAATGGCGAAATGGTATATAATAACTTTAAAGTGAAAGATATACGTGCCGGAAAACGATTATTATTTAACAGATAAACTGCAATGAAGAATTTTGTATTTATACTATTGGTTTTATTTCTTTCTGTAAGTTGTAAAAAAGAGTTGGTAAAAGAACCGGCTAAACTTATTGAGAAAGAAAAAATGATCGATATTATATATGATTTATCTCTTTTGGAGGCCATAAAATACCAGCAGCCTCTATCGTTGGATTCTGTTGAATCAAATCCTACAAAGTTTATTTTTAAAAAATACAAGGTTGACAGTTTGCAATTTGCCAAAAGCAATATGTATTATGCTGCTGATTATGACAGCTACAAAGAGATGTTTGATGAAATACAAGCAAGATTAGACAAAGAAAAAAAGAGTACAGAAATAAAGGTTAAGGCTGAAGAAAAAAAAGCAGCTAAAGCTAAAAAAGCAGCTGAGGCCAAAAAGAAAAAGCTAAAAGAAACTCCTAAAGATTCTGTAAAGAATAAGGTCGTAAAAAAAGTCAATATAGATTCTATAAAAAGAATGAAACGACTTCAGCATAAAGGATTATAATTTCGATACTTCTTTTATGTATTGATGCACGTCTATAAAAACCGTTCCCAGAGCGGTTTTTATTTTTTCATTAGAATATAGATTTTTAGAATAAGAAGCTTTTGCAGTTGCTTTCGTCAAGCTTCTTTTTTGAAAGAATAAAGTTGAAAAAATACCATCTGCCATCCAAAGGAAGTTCATAAATATTGGTGTAGCATGTTTGTTTGGTCTTTTTGCTTTTAAAACATCAGCAATCGTATTTAGAATATCCCTGAAAACAATATTATCTGCAATTAGTGTAAAACGTTCGTTTTTTATATCGCTTTTCATTAACTCAAAAACAATTCTTACTACATCATTAATAGCAACAAATCCGGTGCTTCCAAGTGTATAGAAAGAGAGTCCGCTGGCTACTTTTGTATACAGCTCATTGCTTCCGTGCTCGAAAACTAATCTTGTTGCAACGGGTGCTAAAATGACACCGGGATTTATGATGATCACCTTTAAGCCTTCCTGAACCCCTCGCCATACTTCCATTTCTGCACCATATTTTGAAATAGCGTAATCGCTGTGTGGTTTTTCGGGATTCCAGTCGGTTTCTTCGGTAATAAAATTTTCGTGTGGCTGCAAATCTCCTAAAGCTGCAATTGAGCTGACAAAACAGAATTTTTTTATTCCTTTGGCTAAAGAAAAATTAACCATATTGGCCGTTCCTTCAATATTGGTTTTTCGAAGCGCATCTTCATCTTTTGGATCGAAAGAGATTAATGCGGCGCAATGATAAACATATTCTATTCCAATAAAAGCAATTTCCAGGGAAGGGACGTCTAAAATATCGGCTTCAAGCCAATATATTTTTTCGAATAAATCGCCTTTTTTATATAATTCAAAAATCGATTTTGTTTTTTGGATGTTGTTTTGGTTTCGGTAAATAGCCCGGACGTTTTCTCCATTTTCAATTAAATGAAGTAATAAATGCGCGCCAACTAAACCAGTCCCTCCTGTTACTAATATCATTTTGTAAAGATACCTTTTTGCCTGAAAGGAGCAAAGAGGCGGAGGATGAAAGTTGCAAAGGTTTTTAAAATTGAATTTTGCTTTTACAATTGCTTTTAGAATTTGTTATTCCATTGCTTTTTAAGATTGATATTGTAATTGCTTTTTGATATTGCCATTGCCATTGTTTATATTTGCACAAATTATTAAAAGAAATGAAGAATCTAGTTGAAGAATTAAAGTGGCGCGGGTTATATCATGACAGTATGCCAGGAACGGAAGAACAATTGCTAAAAGAAGTAACGGCGGCATACATTGGTTTTGATCCAACAGCAGATTCACTTCATATTGGCAGTATGGTTCAGATTATTTTATTGGTTCATTTAAAGAATTTTGGTCATCAGCCTATCGCTTTAGTTGGTGGTGCAACCGGAATGATTGGTGATCCATCTGGAAAATCAGACGAAAGAAATTTGCTGAACGAAGAAACTTTGGCTAAAAACGTTGCGGGAATTAAAAGTGTTTTGTCGCGTTTTTTAGACTTTAATTCAAATGAACCAAATGCTCCAATTATGGTAAACAACTATGATTGGATGAAGGAATTCTCTTTTATTGATTTCGCCCGTGAAGTTGGAAAACGTATTACGGTAAACTATATGATGGCCAAGGATTCTGTTAAAAAGAGAATCAATGGAGAAGGGGAAGGGATGTCTTTTACCGAATTTACATACCAATTAATTCAGGGATACGATTTTTATCATTTATATAAAAACAACAACTGCCTTTTGCAAATGGGAGGTTCTGACCAATGGGGGAATATTACCACGGGAACAGAATTAGTGCGCAGAATGGGTGGAGAAAACTCAAAAGCTTTTGCCCTAACAACTCCTTTGATTACAAAAGCAGACGGATCTAAATTTGGAAAATCTGAAGGTGGAAATGTTTGGCTGGATGCAGATAAAACTTCGGTTTACAAATTTTACCAGTTTTGGGTAAATGCAACTGATGTTGATGCAGAGAAATATATCAAAATCTTTACTTTCTTAGATAAAGAAACAATTGACGCTTTAATTGAAGAACATACAGAAGCTCCGCACTTAAGAGTGTTGCAAAAGAAACTGGCTGAAGAAATAACCATTTTCGTTCACAGTAAAGAAGAATTAGAAAAAGCAATTCAGGCTTCGAATATCTTGTTTGGAAATTCTACTGCAGATGATTTGAAACAATTGGATGAAGCGACTTTCTTAGAGGTTTTTGACGGAGTTCCACAAGCCGAAATTGTAAAAGCAGATCTTGAAAACGGATTGGATATCATCTCAGTTTTAAACGAAAAAACAGGTTTCTTTAAATCAAACGGAGAAGCAAGAAGAGGGTTAACGGCTAATTCTATTTCGGTAAACAGAGAAAAAATCAAAGAAGATTTTGTATTGACAACAAATGATTTAATTAACAATCAGTTTGTGTTATTGCAAAGCGGAAAGAAGAATTATTTTGTAATAAGAATTGTTTAATCGATTAACCAATTAAACAACGGTTAAACTATAAAACCATCAAATTACACCCGCGAATATCAGAATTATCAAAACGTCCCAATACCTCGAAAGAGTTGTTGGGATTTTTTTTGCCTAAATCTTGTGTGGCAATAAACGAGCAAGAATTAATATTGGCCAGATCTATAACGTTGATTCCACCGGTTTTCCCATCTTTCACGTAAGTGAGGGCATCTTCAGGATCACGGACTAAAATATGCATCCATGAAGGACATTCAAAAACGCCTTCGCCAAGAGAATAGGCTTGTGCCAACAGTTCCGTCATGCCATATTCAGAATGAATGGAAGAAACGCCAAAACCATTGCAGAGCTGTTCATGTAATTCTTCGCGAATCATTTCTTTGCGTTTGCCTTTCATTCCGCCGGTTTCCATAATAATGGTATTTTGAAGCTGAAATTTATGTTTTTGGATTAAATCTAATAAAGCATAAGTAACCCCAATTAAAATCACATTTTGACCGGATTCGTCTAAACTAGTTAGTTTTTTAATTAAATCGTCGTGATTGTGTAAATAAAACCCGCTTTCAGGCTGATTGGATAGCTTTATAAGATCTTCGACCATATAAATTAACGAAGAACCGTCGCGCTCGAGATAGGAGGGTAAAAGGGCTAAAACAACGTAATCTTCGATATTGCCATAGAATTGAGAAAATCCATTTCGGTAACTTTCTTCGTAAAGTGAAACATCGGTAACCAAGTGCCGGCTGGTAATCATTCCAGTAGTCCCGCTACTGGTAAAAGTTACTTGCGGAAGATCTGAATTGGAAACAACCTCATGACTTTTGAAAAACTGAATTGGCAAAAATGGAATTTGTTCTAATGATTTTACCTGCTGTGGATTTACTTTTAAGAAATCACAAAAATCACGATATACTTTATTATTCTCGTGCTGAAAACGAAACACCTTTAGTGCTATTTTTTCAAATTGTTTCTGACTCGAAATGGTGAAGATATCGTTTGCTGTAATCAAAACTTTTTTTGTGCAAAGGTATAAATAATTGTAGGATGTAAAAGCAATAAAAAAGCCCCAATAATTTGGAGCTTTATGTAATTTTATGTTTTATCGAACAATCAGCTTTCGTGTCGCCGAACTGCCTTGTTCGCTTATTTTTATGATATAAACTCCAGGAGTTAAATCAGGAATGTTTAATTCTCTTGTAGTGAGATGTGCCTGAAGTACTTTTTTTCCCAAAACATCAAAAATAATAATTTCTTTTTCTAAATCATTTTTAGATGTAATGTACACTTTTCCGTTTGTAACAGGATTTGGATATAGGCTAAGACCTTCTATCGAGACTGAATCACGGGTTTTCGGCGATTGTTTACTGTCCTGAGCGGAGCTGCTAACAGTAAAGAAAAAAGCCAGTAAGAAAGTAATATAAAAGTAATTTTTTGCCATCGCATTATTTTAGATAAGGTAAATATACAAAAAAAAGATTTCAAAAAATACACCCCAAAAAAAACATCTTAAATATTTAGGATGTTTTTAACAGATTATTTTCTAGGTGATTATAAAAAAAACAAATCAATCAGTTAACAATTCATTTGATTACTTAAAAACATCAGTTGTAATGTTTACTGTACTTAATATTTTACAAGAGATTTTGTTTTTGTTATTTTGAGTGAATAAATTTATATAAAAAAAGCTGCCTGAAATTTTCAGACAGCTTCATTTGAAATATTTTTATTAAATTATTTAGTCCAGTCAGCCCAACTTGGCAAAGTTGCCCCAGCTCCAGCTCCAGTTGCACCAGAAGTTGTTCCGGATAATTTAGGGCCAGTTAAAGTAATAACTGAAGATCCAAAAGTGTAATTTGTAATCGTAAAGTTACCAGCTTCCATGTTTGCAACAGCACCAGCATCAGTAGCTAATTTACAAAGAGCTGTAGGCATTCCGTCAGCAACATATAAATTTGTGTAAGCTTGTTTTCCACCACCTTCTTTGTAGTTGATTGCTTTTTCGTCAGCTAAGAATTTATCTCCACCTTTTACAATTGAGAAATTAACTAATTTAGCAGTTGTAATTGGAAGTGCTCCACTTGGATTTTTTTGATTGTTAGATCCTTCTACACCACCTTTTGTTACTCCGTTGATATAAACGTTAGTAGCAGTTCCTTGCCATCCGTCAGCAAAATCAAATGAGTCATCATAAGAGTTGATTAATATTAAATTTTTTGGGCTTACCGCTCCTCCAAAAAACTCAACGGCATCGTCACCACTTTCGTAAGTGTAAATGTCAGACACTACAGTTTTAGAACCTACTCCGAAGAATGAAATACCATTATATTCTTTGTCTGGAGTAAATTTAGATCCAGTATACATGATTTTTAAGAAATTGATGTTTCCTGAATTATCTTCGTTATCATTACCTCCGTAGCTTAAACCACCTACTTCAGAAGTACCATCATCACCCGTGTTAACTTTACCATTACCACAAATAATTAATCCACCCCAATCACTTTCAGCAGGAGTTGCTTTTCCAGATGTCATAACTACTGGTTTTTCAGCAGTACCATTAATGTTGATTTTTGCATTTCTTTCTACTGCAATGTATAAAGTATTAGGATCTACGCCTACGACTGCAGAAGTTTTGATTATTGTTCCTGCAGGAATAACTAGAGTAGCTCCGCCTCTAACGATTAATCCTCCTGTTAAAGTGTAAGTTTGAGCTGGATCTAAAGTTACAGTACCTTCTTTAATGTCACCTTTTAAATCATCTGCTTTCAGTACGAAAGAGCTTTTATTGTCATTGTTGTCGTCAGAATTACAGCTTGTTAAAGCAAGCCCTAATATTGCAGCAATTGCAAAAAATGTTTTTTTCATTGTGTTGTGTTTTATTGTTTTATTTAATTGAGGCAAAGTAAAGCAACCTATGTTCCTGTTGAGTTAAGCCGATATTAATAATTTATTAACTATATAGCCTAAAGTCCAATCTGACTTAATATAAAATTTACATTTGATTTGTGATAAAAAAAGGTAACTAGTATTGACACTAATCACCTTTTTTTATTATGGAATACTTATGGTTTAAAACGTGTAATTTAAAGTAAGTCTAAAATCTGAACCTAATTTATAAGAAGTTACTAATACATCACCTACAGCGCTTTTTCCAGGTACTTCTCCTTGCTCTTGTACTCTTTCGATGGCTGGGTTTAGAATATTATTATAAATTAATCCTAACTTTATGTTTTTAGTTAAATTGGAATTTACAATAAAGTCTAGTTTGTTGACTGCTTTGTCAACCATATTTCCAAGTTGTGAGGTTCCTAATGCTGCTAATTTATCTGAAAAATAGGAGTAGGATACTGTTGCTGTTATATCCTTGTTTTCTGCAAATTCTTTCAAAAATGAGATGTTAGCATTCGCAAGAAAATTAGAAGCTCCGGATAATTTACTTTCGTTAAAAGTAAAATCAGCTCCATAGTTAGTTTCTGTACTTATCTTTTTATTACTAAGATCTTGGTTGCTATAAAGGTAAGACCCGTTTACGTCAAAAGAAAGTTTTGTTTTTTTATCATTACTGTTTTCTATTGTAAAAATATCTTTTCTTAGTTCTAATTCAACTCCGGCTACAGTTGCTTTTTCACCTGTATTTCCATAAGTGATATCGTTAGAAGAAGAATTTAAGAAAAATTCGTTAATAGGATTTTGAATGATTTTACCAAATACAGTTGCTGAAATCAGCTCCCCTGATTTTGGAAAATATTCCCAGCCTAAATCTACATTGTAGTTTGTTGAAGGATACAAATCAGGATTTCCATAATAAGATTGAGCTACTTCTTCATATAAAATTGGTACTTTTTCTTTAAACTGAGGAAGTGTATAGGTTTGACTAAAAGAAAATTTTAGGTTTTGTTTGTCGTTTAAAGTATATTTTGAGATTAAGCTTGGTAAAATATTAAATTTTGAATAATTAGAATCACCCCCTTGAGATACAGTAGCTGTAACGTAGAAAACATCTTGTGTCAATTGCTCAAATCTTGCACCTAATATTACGCTTAGTTTTTCAGTTAATGCATACTGTATATTAGCGAAGGAACCATTAATATCAAGATTACCGTTGTATAATTGATGGATTCTATTCGAGGAAGAATTTCCAAAATAAGCCTCAGACAAGTAATTGTCAGTATTATTTATATCTTCTTTTGGAAATGAAATTGTTGTTCTGTCCGGAAAGAATGAAAATTGTTGCATTGTATAATCTACTTTTTTTAATTTTCCAGAATATCCAAAAGTCGCTTTTCCTTTATATTTGTCATTATCATTTTTATTGAAGTCATAAGAAAGAGCAATGTTTGCAGAAAACTCATTTTCTTTTAGTTCCTGAAAAAATCTGTGATTATTGATGTTTGAATTGATGAAGAAAGTATAGTCTATTGCGTTTTGAGCATAAACAAAAGAGTTTTGCATACGGTCTGGAACTGAACTGTTAGAAATACTGTATCCTACTGCCCAATTTAAATTCCATTGGTCATTAAATTTGTTTTTTCCTACCAATTGGTTTACATACAATTGAGTTCTTTCAAAAGTACCACGTTTTATAAAGCCCGTTATTTGTTGAAGAGCATCACCTCCACCATCAAAATTAACGTTAGTTCCTTCGTATTCACTGTAATCCTGCTCGCTTGAATTTAAGAACAAAGAAGTAAATAAGACTGAGTTTTTATTGTTGATTTTGTAATCAGCAGTACCCATAACTGTTGTAGTAGTGCTATGTTTATATGCTTTTCTGTAAAAATCAGAAAGAATATCTCCGTCAGCAGTTATACCTCCTCTGCTGTATCCTTCAGTGTATTTATTTTTCGCACTAAATGAACCTGTAATAAAAGTACCTATTGAACTTTCGTCGTTTAGATTAAATCTTTTTCCACCTGATAACGTATAGAAAGCATTTAGTATGTTTTTATTTTCTTGTCTGTCCCAACTAGTTGAATAGTTATAAGGTTTAAATGGTGAGTCTGGGACACCTACGGTTTTAAAACCTGTATAAGAAGGTCCGTCTTGCAAATAAAAATGATCTAGTTTCATAACATTTGTATTTGCCCCGCTTCCAATTGAAAAACTAATAAATGGTTTTCCACTGAATTTCTTTGCGCTAATATCAATATTTGCTCCTCCAAAATCGGCATAATTTTGAGTCTCAAACGTTTTGCTGATACCGATATTGTCTACAATACTAGTAGAGAAAATATCTAAAATTATGTTTTTATTTGCAGGATTGTTTGATGGTAGAGAAAGACCATTCAATGTCGTAATGTTGTAGCGATCACCTAATCCTCTTACGAATACATTTCCTGAATCTTCGTTTTTAGAAACGCCACTTACTTTGGTAACAGCACTTGCTACATCATTAGCTCCTTTTCTTGAGATTTCTTCGGCCCCAATAGCAGCTTTAAAACTAACAGCATTCTTTTGGTCTAATAATAATGCGGACTCTTTTTGTTTGTTTCCGGCTGTAGATTTTACCACCACATCCTTAAGCGTATAGCCTCCTGATGAAAGTGCCTGATTTACAGTTACAGTCTCATTTGCTTTAACTGTTACTGGTTTTTCTACTGTTTCATATCCTACGAAACTAAATATAACAGTGTAATTTCCCGGATTTACAGATAACGAATATTTTCCGTCAATGTCAGTGTTGGCACTAATGTTTGTACCTTTAATTAGAATATTTGCAAAAGGTAAAGCTTCATTATTCATTTCTTTGTCGGTTAAAACTCCAGAAATCGTACCTTTGTTTTGTGCGATTGAAATCGTACAGATAAATAATGCAATAAATAGAAATCTTAAATTGAATTTCATTTCAGTGTTGTGTTTAATTTATTTTTGTGCAAAGAAATGCACACACTGTAAAGTTCATGTTAGGCACTTGTTATGTTTTTGTGTCTTCAAGATTATCAAATTGTTACCAGATTAAATTACAGTTAACACGAATTTTTAACCGTTGTTTTATTATTATATTTACCATCGCAATTTAAAAGCATCAAATATATAATGAAGAAAATTTGATGCGAAATATCAATTTTTGCTATTTATGAAAAAAACACAAACCAAGATTTTACTAGTTGACGATGAACCGGATATCCTGGAAATTGTAGGCTATAACCTTGCTCAGGAAGGCTACCAGATTGTAACGGCTTCAAATGGAAAAGAAGCTATCGCAAAAGCTCAGAAAGAATTGCCGGATTTAATTATAATGGACGTTATGATGGCAGAAATGGACGGTATGGAGGCCTGCGAACATATTAGAAAAATCCCTGAACTAAATAACGTTATCATAACATTTTTAACGGCAAGAAGCGAAGATTATTCACAAGTTGCTGGTTTTGATGCCGGTGCTGATGACTATATTACTAAGCCTATAAAACCAAAATTACTCGTCAGCAAAGTAAAGGCTTTGTTAAGAAGGTTAAAGGAACAAGAAGTGGTTAGTGATACTTTAAACGTTGGTGGAATCGAAATTAACCGCGAAGAGTACAAAATCATCAAAGAAAATGTTGAAATTTCTTTACCAAGAAAGGAATTCGAATTGTTTTATTTACTGGCTTCAAAACCCGGAAAAGTATTTAAAAGAGATGAAATCTTAGATAAGGTTTGGGGAAATGAAGTGGTAGTTGGCGGAAGAACTATTGATGTTCATATTCGAAAACTCCGTGAAAAAATTGGCGAAGACCTTTTTAAAACCATAAAAGGGGTTGGTTATAAATTTGAAGTTTAAACATTCAATAAAAAAACTCAACCATATAAGTGATATAAGTTCATTTAAATCATAGTGTTTGTACTTTTTTTATCCAAGTCAATCTTTCTCAAAGTTTTAAAAATTTGAAAAAGATTGGCTTTTTTAAATTATGACATAGAAATAAGTTTTGTTTTTTAAATGAACTTATATCATTTATATGATGAAAAAGTAATCCCTTAATTGTTTTATTATTTAAAAATTCCAATGAAAATCAATTTCAAAAAAACCTATAAGTTTGCTACAAAATCTGCTTTGTATATAAGTCTTTTTGCAACAGGATTTGTATTGCTGCTGATGAATATCTTTTATAAAAATCAGTTAAAACATCAATTTGGGTTTGGAGTAGTTTTTATTATTTCAGTTTATATCTTCTCTTTTTTGGTGGTGCAATATCGTGTTGAGCGATTTATTTACCGAAGAGTTAAGAAAATTTACGATGAGGTTTCCTTATTAGAATCTACCACCCTGATCAATCAGCCGATAACTACAGACATGGAAACGCTTTCACGTGAAGTGAAAAAATTTGCTACAGATAAAAAACTCGAAATTGAAATGCTCGAAATCAGAGAGCAATACCGAAGAGAGTTTTTAGGAAACGTTTCGCACGAGCTTAAAACACCGTTATTTACAGTTCAGGGTTATATTTCGACTTTGCTCGATGGTGCAATGGATGATAAAACCATCCGAAAGAAATATCTGAAACGTGCCGAAAAAGGAGTTGAACGCTTGATTTATATCGTTGAAGATCTTGATATGATTACTAAATTAGAGTCGGGAGATTTAGATTTGAATATAACCGAATTTAATATTGTCGAATTGATTCAGAATGTTTTTGATTTGTTGGAAATGAAAGCCGATAAAAAGAAAATCAAATTAGCATTCGAAAGCAGGAATCTGCAATCTATAATTGTAAAAGGAGATCAGGACAGAATACAGCAGGTTTTAGAAAATTTAATTGTTAATTCGGTTAAATATGGAAAAGAAGGCGGTTTGACCGAGGTTGGTGTTGTTAATCTGACCAAGAAAAAAGTTCTGATCAGGATTAGTGATAATGGAGAAGGTGTAGAGAAACAAAACCTTCCAAGACTCTTTGAACGTTTTTACAGGGTTGATAAAAGCGGAACACGATCTGAAGGTGGTTCTGGTTTAGGTCTCGCAATTGTAAAGCACATTATTGAAGCACATAAAGAGAAAGTTTATGCGGAAAGTGAGTTCGGAATTGGTTCAGAATTTTCTTTTACACTCGAAAAAGCGCTAAAAATACAAAAAACCGAAGTTAAAAAATTGTAAGCTAAATTTATCAACAGACCCTAAAACAAGGTGTTTTAACAATAAATCAATTTTACAATACAGGCCATAACAATAAATTTTCATTATAGTAACATCTTGTTAATGATTTCTTAACATAGGTGATACATCTTTGCACCTTGAAATTAAGGGCATTAGAAAAAATGATAAAAAGAAAAATAATTGCGGTTTTATTACTGCTTTCCTGTGTTGTAACTGCACAAGATTTAAATAAACAGGATGTAAAAAACGAGGTAATGCGTATTTTAGATTCTATAAATAAAGCAAAACTTCCGGAAACTAAATCTGGAGTAAGCAACGAAGATCATTGGTATGACAGAATTTCTTTGAGAGGTTATGCACAAGTTAGATATAACGGCTTGTTTTCTACAAATGATAAAGTTTCTTGCGACCAATGTGATAAATCGTGGGGTACAACTTCACAAGCACCGGATGCAAAATCAAATAACGGACTTTTTATTCGCCGTGCCCGCTTAGTATTTTCAGGGCAGGTACATCCAAATGTATTCTTCTATTTTCAGCCAGATTTTGCAAGTTCACCAAGTAGTGGGATTCAAAATTTTGTTCAGATCCGTGACTTATATTTTGATCTTTCATTTGATAAAAAAAGAGAATATCGCCTTCGTGTTGGGCAGAGTAAAATTCCGTATGGATTTGAAAACATGCAGTCCAGTTCACAGCGTCTGGCTTTAGACCGTGCTGATGCAATAAACAGTTCAATAGCAAATGAGCGTGATTTAGGAATATTCTTTTATTGGGCTCCGGCAGAAATCAGGGAACGTTTTGCCATGTTGGTAAAAGATGGTTATAAAGGTTCCGGCGATTTTGGGGTTTTTGCTTTGGGTGCATACAACGGGCAAATTGCCAACAAAATAGACGGGAACAGGGATTTGAATGTAGTGGCAAGAGTTACTTATCCATTTGTTATTGGAAACCAGATTATAGAACCGGGAATTCAGGCATACACAGGAAAATGGGCTTTTACCGGAGAAATTTCTTCAGGGGTTACGGTTAATGATCCGCAATATATAAAAGACCAGAGAATAGGAGCGACATTTGTTTTATATCCAAAACCATTTGGAATCCAAACAGAGTATAATATTGGTACAGGACCGCGTTATAATACTGTAACCAAAAATGTTGATGTTACTGATTTAAACGGAGGTTACGTTTTATTGAATTATAAATTGGATCTTAAAAAACAGCGTATTTATCCGTATGCCAAATTTCAATATTATGACGGAGGCAAAAAATATGAAAAAGATGCCAGAAGTTATGTGGTAAGAGATTATGAAATTGGTATTGAATGGCAGCCAATAAAAGCCTTCGAACTAACAGCAGAATACGTTATTGCCGATAGAACCTTTGAAGACAGTGCACTTCCAATTAACAGACAACAAGGGAATTTATTACGATTACAGGCCCAGTTTAATTTCTAATTTTATTGCTCAAAAACAGTAAATAAAGAATCCCAATCGATATTATCTTTAAATTGGGATAAACCTTTAAACGATTTTACTTTTGAAAGATTTTCAATCGTAAAGTCGTTTTGACTTGCATACGGTACCAAGTTTTCATCCTGAAGTTTTATGGCAAGATATTCCTGCTCATACTGACCAGGAGTAGGGATAAAAAAAGCTTTTTTACCTAATTTAGCCAAATCCATAACAGTAGTATAGCCTGATCGGCATAAAACCAGCTCACTTTCGTTAAAAGTCTGTTCCAGCTGTTTGGTATTCATGAAATTGTAATAGGTCACGTTTTTGACTTGCTGTTTGGTTTGTGTTTTCTCTACAACACCTTTTACAAAAACAACTTCCCCTTTGTATCGTATAAGTTCTGTCTGCAGTTTTTCTTCAAGTAAAGTACGCTGCGGCTCAGGGCCGGATAAAATAATCATTAAATCATATTGTTTTGGAGTATCTTTTTTACGCATTCTGCTCAAAGGCCCAATATATCTTAGATTTAATTCGTTGTTTTTAAGATGTCCCAGATCACCAGTTAAATTTGGAGTTTCATCTGTGTCGGGAATCCAGCATTCATTGTATTTTTTTATAAAATATTGATGGCATTTACTCGTAAACTTTGTCGTATTTCCTGTCATCACATTCAATTGATGTGTGATGAATACAGAAGGAATTTTTTTGCTAAAAACACCCAGTCTATTATCAGAAATGATACCGTCAATATCATATTTTTTTATCCAGGAATTCACTATTTTTTTTTCATCCAAAATGGCCGTAATCATTTTGGGCAAGCTTTTAATCAGCTTCCATTTAAAATTTTTACCGTTTTTGGCATATTCAATATGATAAGAAGGTAATTCTAAAGTTTGAATGTATGGAAATTCTTTTTGTAATAATGCCAATGCAATGCCATCTGAAGCAATTATGGGAATATAATTATTTTCCTGTAAAGCTTTAATTATTGGGATACATCGTGTTGCATGGCCCAATCCCCAATTTAAAGGCGTTATTAAAATAGTTTTATTGGCAGTATATTCGATGCTCATATTTGGCGGTTTTCAAACGAAGATAAAGAAATACTCTTTTTTTGTTATTTCGGATACATTACTAAATTATTAACTCTAATATCTTTAAATGTAAAAAGGCTAAATCTCTTAATAGAAATTTAGCCCTAATATTTAATAGTAAATTCTGTTTTAATCCTGAATATAAGTCTTATTTCCGTTTTTATTGATGTAATATCTTCCGCCTTTTGGTCCTGTATAAACTTTTTTGCCATTATATTCTCCGGTAACTTTATCGGCTACTTTCGGAGCTTTTTCGTTAGTTTCCTTTAAGGCTTTAGTTGTTTTTTTAGTTGCCGTAGCATCTTTTTTTACATACTTAGCTTTAGCTTCAGCATTTTTAGCTTCCGTTTTTTTTATGCTGGCTTTTGTAGTTTCTGCTTTAGCTTTTTCCTCTGCAGTAACAGCCTCAGATTTTGCCTTTTTTGATGCATCAGCAGCTTTTTTAGATTTCGCTGCCTCTTTTTTAGAATCTGTCGTGGCTTTATCCGCGTCTGCTTTTTTCTTTTTAGCTACTGTTTCCGTTTTCGCTCTTGTTGTTTTTGCTGCTTCCTGTGCGTAAAAATTCTTTGAGAAAACAATCATCAAACAAAGCAATACTAATTTTTTCATAGTTTTCAGAGGTTAAAATTTCAATTAAAAATAATCAATTTATAAGTATGATTTTGTAATTTATTAAAAATAAGCTCTTAACTGAATATTCCCTGTATGCACAGTTACGCCTGTTTCGCTTTTACGTCCCTGATAGTTTAAATTTATATCTAAAAATTGGGTTATATTCTTCTGCAAAAGTAATTTCCAGACTAAGTTTTGACCAGCCTGAAGTCCTTCCAGCATTTGAAATCCTACAGAAGAAAATTCATCTCCCGTGAATTTATTTTCATAAAAAGAGAACTCTCCGTTTACAGTTACTTTTTTTTCTCCGGCATATGAAAACGAAGTCCCTAATCGGTTCTGTGATAATGTCTCATAATTTCCAATCTGATTTTCTTTTTTCTGTAATTCATAAAAAAGGTCCAGACTCGTATTTTTCGAAAATAAATAACTGATTTTCGGCGCAATCTGATAACCTGTTAATTCATAATTCTTAGCAGTAAAATCTTCTGATGTTAATGAAGTCTGAATCGTTTTGGTAAAGAAATTGAATAACCAGCTTTTTTGATACAAATGCGTGTATTGCAATTGATTCGAATTGTTTTTTACCGATTGTGATCCAATAGAAAGCAGATTTTTTCCGTTATTAATCAGATAAGAATAGGTTACGGAATGTTTCTGTTTGCCACGGTTATAAAACAAACTGTTTCTAAAGCTTGAATTTAACCCGAGAATATTTTCTTCGGAAGAATGAAACGGATTCAATTCAAAATTATCACCATCACTTTTTACTTTTCTGTCCAGAATAAAAGATGTCTGGTTGTAAAAATAAGAAGCGATTTTTTTGAAACCTTTTTCATTCTGCCATTGGAGAGGATTTATCGTTAGCGATTGCGAAAATTTATTCTGATTGGTTTTGATATAAACCTGATTGGGTAAAAAGATACGGATGAATTTTGCCTGATCCGGAAAAGGTGCTATTTCAAATTCGTCCAGTTCTTTAATGCCGTTGTTATTGTAATCATTCCAAGCGTACACTCCCTGACCTGCCGCAACTTCTATATAATTGTATTCCTGTTGCGCAATACTTCCGGAACTGGTTTCATAAACGGTTCCCATTTGAAGAAATTGATTAAAAAAACGGTCATTGTATAAAATTCTTGAATTCAAAGAAGGCTCACTTTTCCGGTTGTTATCTGTAAAATTTAAATTTCGATAACTGGCATAAAAGGCTAAATCTGATTTTTTGTTCTGAATCAGTTTAGATTTGAAAAAATAGGTTTGCGAATTGCTCACATGCTGTAATAATCCATCTTGTAAACTGTCATTTTTTCGTCTTAAATAACCCAATTCTACAAAAACTTTGGTGCTGTCGCCACGGCCAACGAAAACACCATATTCTGAAAAGCGCTGGCTAATCGCCGAAAATTGATTTGTTGCTTTGTCTTTTTCCTGATTGTCTTCTATCTGAATATTTCCACCTACCCAGTTTTTGCCAAAGTGATATTTGGTTTTGGTCAGGTTTCTAATGAATTTTGAAATGGATGTCGTGGCATCACTAGTCAAAAAACTGCCCTGATTTTCTACAGTCCAGTTTTTTAATTTGAAGAAAGATGTTGAGCTATGTCTGTTTCCCGAATAACTTTCGGTAAAGTCCAATTTTTCAAACTGATAAGTAAACAAACCGATGTTGGGCGTTTTTTTCTTCGAAAACAAATCAAAATTCAAACCTGCGACCAGTAAACTCTGATTGCCTAAAAGTAGCGTGTTTAAATTCCAGTCACGATTAAATTCAATATTGTACAAACGCTCTACCGATTTAAAATCTTCTGCTACAAACTGATAATTGGCATATCCATCCAAAGTCCAGCCTTTGGTAAAAATGCGTTTTTTGGTATTAAGTTTCAAGGCAATTCCGTTATTGTTTTCGTCATCAATATTCGAAAATAAATTTTGGTCGTTATTACTAATGCCAATTTCAAAGTCAACCAGTGTTTTTTGGTTAGGATTGTATTTTCCTAAAAAAGTCGCTACCTGAATTTTCATTGGTGCAACTAACTGTACAAGGGGTTCGTAATTTCCCTGAAGAATTCCGTTGATCGGAGCAACATATTCGTAAATCCTTTCTACTGAATTTACATTCTGAATTACATAATTTCCTGAATTGGCTCCCAAAAGGCTAAATTTTACATTATATAAAACATCGTCGGGATTGTTTGAATACTCGTAAATTTCAACCGAATTTTGAATTGTTTTTTTGTATAAAATTTTAGCATCTGAATAAGAATCTTCATAGGCTGATGGGGCAATCATTAAATTTTTGTCATCTCCTGACTGACTTAAAATTTCAACTTGTTCCGGAGAAAGATTTTGCTGTAAAGGCTGATTTTTTAAATCATTTTCTGAATATAAATAACCTGCAAAACTCCAGCTTTTGTTTTCATGAGAAGCGCCGGCATATGTTACCATGCGGTTATAATTTCTATCAGAATATTGGTATTCAATGTTAATTCGCATTTCAGAGGTAATAGTAAAAAGAGATGTAAAAACAATTTCTCCTGCATTATAATCAATCACATAATCATTGTTTTCGCCTCTTTTGAGCAAAACACCATTCACATAAACACGTTCAGATCCTGAAATGACCAATACATACAATTCGCCATTTTGACCTTTTAATTTATATGGCCCCTGATTTCCTTCTTGTCCTGTAAAGGTACTTTTGGCATATTGACCTTTTGCGAAAGCTACTGATGCAAAAACATTAGTTTTATTATCATCTCCTCCAAAATCAAAACTAGCCGAAATTCCCTGAACTTTTTTATTGAAACTTAAAAATTGTGTTTTTCTGTTTTCTAAGAACACATCGCCCGCCCGGATATTCCAATAGTCGCTGAATAATTCCATAAAAATATTATCGAACTGATCCAGTTTTTGAGAATAACCACCTTCCTGCAACGGAATATTATTATCCTGAAGTGATGCCCGCAGGCTTACCTTATCCGATATTTTTCCGGTAATCTGAAGATCTAAATTGGAGTTTAAAACGGTATTCTGATTGTTTCCAATCGTAACACCGCGAGTGATACTTCCGGAGGTATTCAGCCCGTCAAAAGGAGTTTCTTTTTTAGTATTGGAGTTGTCTATTTTGTATAATTTTTCAGAACCTACATCATTGCTTACCACCTGACTTGATTGGTATAGGCTGTATTCTTTGGTTAAGAAATCAGGATATTTTAAATAATTGACAATTAAAGTGTCTGAATCTGAAGTGAATTTTTCGTTTAAAAGAAGTTTACCTTTTTGAAAATCAATTTTATAAAAAGTCGAATCTATGGGTTCGTTTTTAGAATTCAAAAGCTGAAAAAAACCAGAATTGATACTGACATTTTCAAGATGAATGGTGTCTCGTGTGGCAATTACTTTTTTGGTTTTATAGAGTACATCTGTTTCCTGAGCCTGAAGCCCGGAATACCAGAAGAAAACTATTAAAAACAGTAATTTTTTCAACATAAATACTTTAACTCTAAAAAGTCAAAAGTAGTATTTATAATTGGGAAATGTTAGGAGAGATGTTTTGGTTTTAGTGATGTGGATAAAATGCTTAATTGAGGTGCCTTCCTATAACAATAAGAGTTATCATTAGGATAATCAATGCAAAAACAGCATGGCGATTTGCAAAATTTGTGGTATATCCAAATTCTTTTATTTTTTTAGGAGCAAATAGTCTTTTATCTTTTGGGTTATAATAAAAAATACCCCAAATCCAGTTATTGGGATCATTTTGCCATTCATTTTTGGTTTCTTCGCTTTGTTCGTTATCGTAATCCATAATTTTGAAAGAATTATTAGGAGGGATTTTTTTTAAACGAATATAAAGTTAATGAATTGTTTTTATTTTTATAAGTTACTTCCGGAAGATTATAAAAAACAACAAAGGCTTCACTTTTTAGGTGAAACCTTTACTATCTTGAATTAAATATAACCTTTTCTAAAAATTAATTGAGTTCTTTGGTAACAATTTGCATGGTTTCGCGGCTTACTTGTTTTAGTAAAACTTCTTTGTTTTTTTCAACAGTTTGTGCGGCTTCTTCACTAAAATGACGAATGGTATACAGTGTTACATTATCAGTAAAATCTACTTTGAATTTTTTAGAAAGTATCGCATTCAATTCGTTGAAATTTTCAAATTTATCTTCTACACAAACAGAGAAACTAATCGCTGAGTTCTGAATTAAATTTACTTTCAATTTGAATTGATGAAACAATCCAAAAATTTCACTGATGTTCTCTTCCATGATAAAGGAGAAGTCAATAGAAGAAAGCGAAATTAAAAGCTGGTTTCTTTTTACGATAAAGCAAGGTAAGTAAGGTTCTAAATCGACTCCTTTAGAAACACAGGTTCCTTTTAGTAATGGGTTGATAAAAGATTTTACGTATAATGGAATTTCCTTTTTCTGTAAGGGCTGTAATGTTTTCGGGTGAATTACCGTTGCACCGTAAAAAGCCAGTTCAATTGCTTCACGATACGAAATTTGGTTTAACAAACTCGCATTTTCAAAATAACGAGGATCCGCATTCATCACTCCTGGAACGTCTTTCCAGATGGTAACACTTTCAGCATTTAGGCAATAAGCAAAAATTCCGGCAGTATAGTCAGAACCTTCACGACCTAAAGTGGTAGTAAAATTGTTCTCGTCAGCACCTAAAAATCCCTGTGTAATATTTAATATTTTTCGCTTTACATTTTTGCTGATGTTTTGTTGGGTAGTTTCCCAGTCTACTTCTGCATCCCTGTAATTTGAATCTGTTTTTATAAAATTTCGAACATCAAGCCATTGTGTCTGAATACCCATAAAATTCATGAAATAACTTAGGATATTTGTAGAAATCAATTCCCCAAAACTCACAATCTGATCGTAAACAAAATTGTAATTTGGAGATTTGTTATGTGCTAAAAAATATTCTAATTCTAAAAATTGAGCGCTTACGGCTTCAAATACTTCGTGTTTTTCATCTTGAAATAAATCAAGCAATATTTGATTGTGATATTTTTTAATCTCTTCTACAGATGAATTAAGCTCTGCCGATTTATCAAAATAATTTTTGATTACCAATTCCAGAGCATTAGTGGTTTTCCCCATAGCCGAAACGACTAAAATTACATCTTCATAGCCAACTTTTTGTAAAACGTCATATACGTTTTTAATTCCTTCTGCATCTTTTACTGATGCACCACCAAATTTAAATACCCTCATCTTTAATTTTGTAAATGCTGTTTTTTTATAATTTTAATTTTTGAACCCCAAATCCTCAATTTATGGAAATTTATAATTTTTGCAGAAACGAATTAATTCCTGCTTCATCCATTTGTACTACTCTCCATTCTTCGAGAACTTTTGCGCCTGAGTTCTCGTAGAAATTTACGGCAGGAGTATTCCAATCCAGAACATTCCATTCGATTCTTCGAACATTGTCTTTTTTTCCTTGTTTCATGATTTCAGAATAAAGTGCAGAACCTAAGCCGGTACCGCGCATTTTTTCTTTAACAATCAAGTCTTCAAGATGAATTGTTTTTCCTTTCCAGGTAGAATATCGATAATAGTATAATGCTATTCCAACAATTTCTTTCAATTTTTCTTTATTTTCAATCTCCGCAACAAAAACGTGAAATAATGGTTTTTCGCCAAAGCCGTCACGTATCAAATCTTCTTCAGTTATGACTACTGCATCAGGTTCTTTTTCGAATATTGCAAGTTCCCGTATCAGTTCTAAAACTGATTTCATGTCTTCAGGACTTCCTTTTCTAATATTCATAATTCATATTTTTAACCAGTGATTACCTAAATAAATATTTTTTTGTTTGGTACTTTTTGCATTTAATTAGCAAATATACAATAGTAGCAAACTAACTAAATAATTTTTAAATCATTCTCACAAAAAAAGCGATATTTGTGACTTATAAACAAAATTTTTAACGATATAGCAAATGGAAGAACGCAATAAAACACTGGGAGAGTTTATTATTGAGAACCAAAAAGCATTTCAGTATTCATCGGGAGAACTTTCCCGAATTCTTAACTCTATACGTTTGGCGGCGAAGGTCGTAAACTATAAAGTAAACAAAGCAGGTTTAGTGGATATTATTGGCGCAGTAGGCGAACAGAATATTCAGGGAGAAGACCAGCAAAAGTTAGATGTCTATGCCAACGAAGTATTTATCCAGACGTTAATAAACCGTGAGATTGTCTGTGGTATTGCTTCTGAAGAAAACGACGAATATATTACTGTCAAGGGGAGCGACAACAGTAATAATAATAAGTACGTGATCTTGATGGATCCGCTGGACGGATCTTCTAACATTGATGTGAATGTTTCTTTAGGGACGATTTTTTCTGTTTTTAGAAGAATATCACCTATCGGAACCCCGGTAACAAGTGAGGATTTTTTGCAGCCTGGAACGAATCAGGTAGCAGCTGGGTATGTTATTTATGGAACATCAACAATGTTGGTGTATACAACAGGTCATGGCGTAAACGGGTTTACTTTGAATCCTGCTATTGGTACATTTTATTTATCACACCCCAATATGCAATTTCCAAAAGACGGTCACATTTATTCGGTAAACGAAGGGAATTATGTTCATTTTCCGCAAGGAGTTAAAAATTACATTAAATATTGTCAGCGCGAAGAAGAGGATCGGCCTTATACATCTAGATATATTGGAAGTTTAGTTTCCGATTTTCATCGCAATATGATTAAAGGCGGAATTTATTTATATCCAACAAGTTCGAAAGCGCCAAAAGGAAAGTTACGTTTATTATATGAATGTAATCCAATGGCTTTTATTGCAGAACAGGCAGGTGGAAAAGCAACAGACGGTTTTGGAAGAATTATGGAAATCCAGCCAACCGAATTGCATCAAAGAGTTCCGTTTTTCTGTGGAAGCATTAACATGGTAGAAAAAGCAGAAGAGTTTATGGCAGAAGCACAATAGCCATAATTTTTTTTCTAAACGCAACCTTTTTACATTTTCAATATCTTTTAAGAAAAATAAACCGTATGAAAAAAATATTGATTTTAGTTATCATGGTTCTGGCTCTATTTGGCTGTTCTAATGACGATTCGTCCGAATTAAGAATTCGATTGTCGAATGCGAGTAAATTTAATTTTCAAAATATTACAGTAAATACTTCAACTGGAAATGTGAATTTTGAAAATCTAAGTTCCGGGCAGAATACGACGTATAAAATATTTGCAAAAGCATACAGTTATGCATTTGTTGAGTTAGAAATTGACGGAAAAACGTATACCTTGCAGCCTATTGATTATGTTGGAGAAACACTTCTAAAAAAAGGAAATTATACATATGAGATTACTGCAAATGATTCTCAGGAACGATACGGAAAATTGAGTTTGAAATTAATTAAAGATTAAAATACCAGAATTCATTTTTTATGAAATGAATTGTTGAAAATTAAAATACTATTATCTTTAATAATTGACAAATCTGGATTTAACAAAAAACCCGACAAGTTTCAAATTTGTCGGGTTTTATAATTTAGTCTGAACTAATTTTTATTTATGCATGTGCTGCATTTCGTAAACAAAAGTATCGGCATCTACTTTTTTATCTACTAATGATAATGCTTTTGCAATGATATAATTTACGTTGCTTGGCGTAAATCCTAAAGCAATTCCTAGTTTTTTCAACATTAATTCTTGTTTGTCTTCAAGATGATGATCAATATGTACCATTCTTGTCAAATCGTATAAGCGCTCTAAACGCTGAACATGTAAGTAAGGTGGATTGATAGGGTATTTTAACGGGTCGTTAAGAATTTCTTCATACTCTGTTTCTGAAATTTCTAAACGGGCAGCTAATTTATCTAAGAAATTTTTCTCTTCCGGATGTAAAACTCCATCTGCTAATGCTACACGAACAATAGCTGAAAAATGACCTCTGTTTCTTTGTTTAAATTCGCTATTGAATAAATCTGAAAATGACATAATTGTTGTGTTTTATGCAACAAAGATAAATTTTATTTTAAATTATTAATTTTAAAGTTCTCATAAAATTTAACTTATTTTTATCCGTTGTTTTAATAGGTCGTTTTGTTTAATTTTCGAAATAAATCGTAAGTTTACAGACCCAAATTAATTAATATAAGTAACCTCATGTCAGAATTTTGGATTTATTTTCAGATAGGTTTAAAGCATGTTTTAGATATTCATGCTTATGACCATGTGTTGTTTTTAGTAGCTTTAACAATTCCATACACTTTTAAAGACTGGAAACGTATTTTATTATTGGTTACCGTTTTTACAGTTGGTCATACATTGGCTTTGTTGCTTTCTGTTTTTGGAATTATAACAGTAAAAGCAAGTCTGGTTGAGTTTTTAATTCCGATAACAATTTTGGTAACGGCAATTTTTCATCTCTTTACAGCCGGAAAAGCGGCTAAAAATGAAAGTGTTAATCTGATTTTTTTTGTGACCCTGTTTTTTGGAATTATTCACGGACTTGGATTTTCAAATTATTTTAAAACCATTTTAGGCGGGACTGCATCTTCAAAATTAGTACCTTTATTGGAATTTGCTCTCGGCATTGAAGCGGCGCAAGTACTAGTAGTTTTTGTAGTTTTGGTAATATCATATATAGTTCAGACTGTATTTCGTTTTTCAAAACGTGACTGGGCACTTGTAATGTCAGCTTTTATTATCGGAGTTGTGATTCCGATGATCGTGGAAAGCCCAATTTGGAACAGATAAAATTAAATGGATATAAAAAAATTAAATAAGTACGACAGGGCATATTTACGAATAGCCAAAGAATGGGGTTCACTGTCGTATTGCAAGCGTAAACAGGTAGGCGCTATAATTGTAAAGGACCGAATGATTATTTCTGATGGTTACAACGGTACACCATCCGGATTTGAAAATTGCTGCGAAGATGAACACGGATTAACCCGTTGGGATGTACTGCATGCTGAGGCAAATGCGATTTTAAAAGTAGCCAGATCAACACAATCCTGTGAAGGTGCGACTTTATATATTACACTTTCACCCTGTAAGGAATGTAGTAAGTTAATACATCAGTCCGGAATAAAAAGAGTGGTGTATCAAAATGGATATCGTGATGATTCCGGAATACAGTTTTTACTGAAAGCCGGTGTAGAGGTAGAACATATTCCTGTTTTAGAAGAATAATGAAATTCAATTCAAAATATTTACCAATCGTTATCGGAGCAACCTTTGCTCTTGGAATTGTTCTCGGAAGCCTGATGAATGCTCCTGTAGAAGACAGTCTTTTGGCTAAAAATTACTCAAAAACCAAGCTTAACAAACTCATTGATTTTATAAATAATGAGTATGTGGATAGTGTTAATACAGATTCGATTGTAAATCTGACAGTAGATAATATTTTGTCTAAATTAGATCCACACTCAGTGTATATTCCGCCAAGCGAACAAGCCGAAGTTGCTGAAAGCATGAAAGGTGATTTCGTAGGTGTAGGGATTAATTTTTACATGTATAAAGATTCTGTTGCGATTATAAAACCTGTAGAAGACGGACCTTCGGCGAAAGCCGGAATAAAATCAGGCGACCGGATTTTATATGCCGGAAAAACAAAATTATATGGAAGAAAACTGCCTTCGGATAGTTTATTTTCTAAATTAAAAGGGATAAAAGGTTCTGAAATAGAATTGACGGTTTTTAGAAAATCGGAACAAAAGAAACTGAAGTTTAAAATTAAAAGAGATGTCATTCCGCTAAAAAGTGTAGATGCATCTTTCTTGCTTGATAATAAAACCGGTTACATAAAAATCAATCGTTTTGCAGAAACCACTTATGATGAGTTCAAGGTTGGTTTGAAAAGATTAAAACAAAAAGGAATCCAGTCACTGGTAATTGATCTTCGCGATAACGGCGGTGGTTATATGGAAGAAGCCATAGCGATTGCCGATGAGTTTTTGAAAGACAGACAGCTAATTGTTTTTACCAAAAATAAAAATGGGACTACCGAAAAAACATATGCTACAAAAAAAGGGAGCTTTGAAACCGGTAAATTAACGATTTTGATTAATGAAAACAGTGCCTCGGCAAGTGAGATTTTGGCTGGTGCTATCCAGGATAATGATCGTGGAACCATTGTAGGACGCCGCTCTTTTGGGAAAGGTTTAGTACAGCGCGAAATGGATTTCAACGATGGATCGGCTGTTCGATTGACAGTAGCCAGATATTATACTCCAACCGGAAGATCTATTCAAAAACCTTATACAAAAGGAAATGAAGAATATTTTAAAGAATCTGAAGCGAGAATAAAATCTGGAGAATTATATGCGAAAGACAGTATAAAGGTGGCTGATTCTTTAAAGTTTAAAACTCCAAAAGGTAAGATTGTATATGGTGGAGGCGGAATTGTTCCTGATGTTTTTGTGCCAATGGAAGCTGAACACGGGAATGAAAATGTAGCTTATTTACTGCAGACAGGAATTGTAGGCCATTTTATCTTTGAAGAATTAGATAAAGATAGAAATGCTTTTGCAGGACTTCATTTTAATGAGTTTTTAGCTAAGATGAAAAACTCAGATACCTATTTTAAAAAATTCCAAAACTACATTTTTATTACAGGTTTAGATCTAAAATTGGATAAAAGTAAAGATTTAGTAAATCGTTACATCACAGCTGAATTTGCCAGACAATTGTATGGTGAATTGTATTATTACGATGTGATCCTGAAAGAAGATGCGATGATCAAAACGGTTTTGAATTCAAAGGAATAATAATAATTTTTTAAATAATAGTATAAAAAGGTTTGCACGAAAAAAGTGTACTTTGTGAAATAAAATATATAAAATGAAAAATTTAAAGAAAATAAGTTTATTAATCGTTTTAATGACTTTTGTGATTTCCTGCGCTTGTATGAAAGATAAAAATACCATTTCTGGAAAAGTTCAGTCGGTTGAGTTTGGTAAAGACGGTTATACCGCAAAAATTAATACTGATAAAAACGAGGTTTACTCTGCGATAATTAGCATTGTAAATGTTGGAGGGCCTCAAAATTATAAACAATTAAAGGAGGGCGAAGAAGTAACTTTAAAGGGAGAAATCTGGAAAACGGATACCGAGAAACACATTAAAGTGAAGGAAATTGTTTCTGTTAAATAAACATATCAAACATGAACTGTTTAAACCATTAAGAAATTAAGAAAAATTAGCACTAAAAGCTTGATAGACTTCATTTTTTAGCGGTTTTTATAGAAAACTTTTTTAAAATTCTATCGAATACTATCATGAGCATGAGTCTGCACACCATTATTCCATAACGTAAGGATATCTGTAGCAACAGCAGCACCGCTTCCGGCAGCAATCGCTAGTTGGCTTCTCCAGCCTGCTAAAGTTCCAATAACATAAATACCGTCAGCTACTTTATGATCGTCGTTTTTAAGCTGAATACGCTGTTTTTCGGGTAAAGCTTTTTTGTGTGGTTCAACATATTCCATTAAGCCTTCGATATCAAAAGTGTTGGCAGAACCAATTCCGATAACGATGTTTTTTGTTTTGTAAGAGTTTTTGTTTGTAATTATGGTGAATTCAGGATAAACACCTTCGATTCTGATTACTTTCTCGTTTGGGATCTGAGAAATATGCGGATATGTTTGAGCCAAATCATGTGTGCTTTCGAATAATAATTCTGATCCTAATTTACCAGATTTTATGCCATAAGCATTATAGAAAATGGCTTCCTGTAAGGAAGAATTTTTCTGATGTGTAAAAATTCCAATTTTTTTATCGGCTACAAAAGCTTTTTTTTTGGCAGATCCTAAAACCATTGCACAGGATATGCCTGAAACGCCTCCGCCAATAATTAAAACATCAAACATATTATCTTCCGTTTGTTTTTTCTTCTATACTTTTTGAAATTCTAAAAATCAAAAGAATCAAAACGGCACAAAATGAAGCGGCAACTCCAATTAAAGCTACTGCGCTATCTCCTTGAAAAGGATTTTGGAAGTCAAGCTGTGTAATATTAAAAATAATTAAAGCTAATGCCAAAAGCACTAAGATGGAAGTAAAGATTTTCATAAGGCTGTTTGTTTGTCTAAAATAATAAAGAAGAGCTTTTTGGATTAAACACTTTTAAAGCTTTATTTTAGAATTTTATGGAACAAATTTATAAAAATATCCTTTATAGAAACAAACCTTTAACATTAGCAGCGAATAATTTAACAGCTATTGCTAAGAGAATTACTCCAAATGTTTTGCGAACTACGCCGAGCCCGTTTTCGCCTAATAAAGTTTCAATTTTTTTTGATGATTTTAAAACAATATAAACCAAGATAATATTCAATAAAATAGCAATGATGATGTTAATAGTATGAAATTGAGATCGTAAAGAAAGTAAAGTGGTCATAGTTCCTGCACCTGCTATTAATGGAAATGCTAACGGAACAATAGAAGCCGATCCGGGTTCTTCGTCACGATAAATTCGAATTCCTAATATCATTTCTAAAGCCAGAAAGAATAAAACAAAAGAACCCGCAACAGCAAACGAATGTACATCGATACCAATAAGGTGAAGTAATCCTTCACCAACAAAAAGAAAAACAATCATAATTGTTCCTGCAACAATAGAAGCTTTTTCTGATTCAATATGACCAACTTTAGCTCTTAGATTCACAATAATCGGAATAGATCCTACGATATCGATTACAGCAAAAAGTACCATTCCGACAGTAAGAATTTCTTTAAAGTCAATTTCTAGCATATTACTTTGATTTTAAGGGGTTAAAAACTGCTGCAAAAGTAGATAATAAAATTAGTTGTTTTTTTAATACATTTTATTTTGTTATAAAAACATTGTTTTATGTTTAAAAAAGTGGTTTTTGTAACAATTATACTTTTCTTTTACATAAAATAAAATGTATAAAGAGTTTTACCGTAAAGCACGCAAAGTTTTTTGCTAGGTTCAAAAAGTTCAAATAGACATTAAAATTTTGTAAAATTAAATTTGCGATTCTTTATGCAAATCCTTGCAAACTATACAGTTAAATTTTAGCAAACTTTATCTCCTTTCTTTGACTATCTTTGCACTTTATAAATTTCACTATTTTATCATCATGTTTCAATTAGGAAAAACCATTATTTCAGAAGATATTCTTGAAAAAGAATTTGTGTGCAACTTATCAGCTTGTAAGGGAGCTTGCTGTGTTGATGGAGATGCCGGTGCACCTTTAAGCGAAGCAGAAACTAAAATTCTGGAAGAGATTTATCCAAAAGTAAAACCTTTTTTACGAAAAGAAGGAATTGCTGCAATCGAAGCACAGGGAACCTGGGTAAAAGGAACTGATGGCGATCTTGAAACGCCATTAATTGATGAGAAGGATTGTGCTTACGTAATTTTTGACGGTAAAACGGCACTTTGCGGAATCGAGCAAGCATACAATCAGGGAATAGTAAATTGGAAGAAACCCGTTTCCTGCCATTTATATCCAATTCGTGTAAAAGATTTTACAGAGTTCGCCGCAGTGAATTATGATAAATGGGATATTTGTGATGATGCCTGTTCTTTAGGTAAAGAATTAGAAGTTCCGGTTTATAAATTTGTCAAAGAAGCCTTAATCCGTCGTTTTGGTGAAGACTGGTATTTAGAGCTTGAAAAAGTAGCTGAGGAACTTAAAAAAGCATAAAATTTTACGTGCTTTAGTTACCGCTTTATTGGGAGATATTTTGACTCAAAAAATAAATTTTTAACTCAAAAAAAACTTTTAAAAATAATTATAAAAGTCTTGCTTTTTATTTTATAAATCCTATATTTTACAGGGATTAAGGAGGTTTTTTGAATTTTAAACATCTCATTTTCAGATATTTGATAATTGCTTGAAAAACACCCCGCTTTTTCTCCTTTGTTAAAAACTACATCAAATTGTGAATAAGTTTGGCTTTCATTTTTGGCTACAAATGACAATCTTTGTAGTCTACTGAATCAGGGGAAATTCAATAAAAAAATTAAACAAAAAAGGAATGTCACAAGTTGAACCAATATTACAAGAAAATAAGAATCGTTTCGTTATTTTTCCAATTAAACATCATGATATTTGGGAATGGTATAAAAAAATGGAAGCTAGCTTCTGGACTGCCGAAGAAATCGATTTGCACCAAGACTTGACAGATTGGAACAATAAACTAAGTGACGACGAAAGATATTTCATTAAACACATTTTGGCATTCTTTGCTGCTTCTGACGGAATTGTAAATGAAAACCTTGCTGAGAACTTTGTAAATGAAGTGCAATATGCTGAGGCGAAATTTTTCTATGGTTTTCAAATCATGATGGAAAACATTCACAGCGAAACGTATTCTCTTTTAATTGACACTTATGTGAAAGATGAAGCTGAGAAAGCAGAATTATTCAATGCTTTGGAAGTTTTTCCTGCCATTAAGAAAAAAGCGGACTGGGCTTTAAAATGGATTGATTCTGATTCGTTTGCTGAAAGACTGATCGCTTTTGCTGCAGTTGAAGGGATTTTCTTCTCAGGTGCTTTTTGTTCTATTTATTGGTTAAAGAAACGTGGTTTAATGCCGGGTTTAACTTTTTCTAACGAATTGATTTCTCGTGACGAAGGCGTACATTGTGACTTTGCAGTACACTTACACAATCATCACTTAATCAATAAAGTGCCAAAAGACAGAATTAAAGAAATAATCGTTAATGCTTTAGATATCGAAAGAGAGTTTGTTACAGAATCTCTTCCGGTAAGTTTGATTGGAATGAATGCCGCTTTGATGACACAATATTTAGAGTTTGTTGCTGATAGATTATTGGTAGAATTAGGTTGTGATCGTGTGTATGGTTCAGCGAATCCGTTTGATTTCATGGATATGATTTCTCTTCAGGGAAAAACTAATTTCTTTGAGAAACGTGTTGCAGAGTATCAAAAATCAGGTGTGATGAACACAGATAGTGATGCTCAGAAAATTTCATTTGATGCAGATTTTTAGACAACAAAAATATTTTAGTGTTAACCCCAAATAAACACTGATTAAGATTAAAAATTTATAATAAAAACATTTTTAGAATCTCTTTTTCTAAATTGATGATTCAATAATTTCCAATGCATTTCCGGTCTGATTTCAGATTGGAACAGGGTAGCATTGAGAATGCTATAATTCTCAAAAAATAATTTAAAAACACGCAATGTTTAAGTCCTGGAATTCGTTATTCCAGTGTCTTTCATTTTTCAATAACTAAAATAGTAAGCTTATGTATGTAGTAAAAAGAGATGGTCACAAAGAGCCGGTAATGTTTGATAAGATTACAGAAAGAATTAAAAAATTGTGTTACGGGCTTAATGAGCTTGTAGATCCTGTTAAGGTAGCGATGAGAGTTATCGAAGGATTGTATGACGGAGTTTCTACCTCTGAACTTGATAATCTTGCGGCAGAAACGGCAGCTTCTATGACAATTGCACATCCTGATTATGCGCAATTAGCAGCACGTGTGGCAATTTCAAACCTACACTCTAATACCAAAAAGGCGTTCTCTGAAACGATGAAAGATATGTATCACTACGTAAATCCAAGAAATGGTCAGGAAGCACCATTAATCTCAGATGAAGTATTTAAAGTGATTCAGGAAAATGCAGCCTTTTTAGATTCTCACATCATTTATACAAGAGATTTTAATTACGATTATTTCGGTTTTAAAACTTTAGAGCGTTCTTATCTGTTGAAAATAAATGGAAAAATCGTCGAAAGACCACAACATATGTTAATGCGTGTTTCGGTTGGTATTCACTTAGACGATTTAAAATCGGTAATTGAAACTTACGACTTAATGTCTAAAAAGTTCTTCACGCATGCAACACCAACGTTGTTCAATGCCGGAACTCCAAAGCCACAAATGTCTTCTTGTTTCCTTTTAGCCATGCAGGATGATAGTATTGATGGTATTTACGACACCTTAAAACAAACAGCAAAAATTTCGCAATCAGCGGGAGGAATTGGTCTTTCTATTCATAACGTTCGTGCAACTGGATCTTACATCCGTGGTACAAACGGAACGTCAAACGGAATTGTTCCGATGTTGAGAGTTTTTAACGATACAGCTCGTTACGTAGACCAGGGTGGAGGAAAACGTAAAGGTAGTTTTGCGATTTACATCGAAACCTGGCATGCGGATATCTTCGAATTTTTGGATTTAAAGAAAAACACAGGAAAAGAAGAAATGCGTGCAAGAGATTTATTCTTCGCGATGTGGACTTCAGATTTGTTCATGAAACGCGTACAGGAAGATGCATCTTGGACTTTAATGTGTCCTAACGAATGTCCTGGATTATATGATGTTTACGGAGACGAATTCGAAGCCATGTATACGGATTACGAATTTAGAGGGAAAGGTAGAAAAACAATCCGTGCACGTGAATTATGGGAGAAAATCCTGGAATCACAAATCGAAACCGGAACGCCTTATATGCTGTACAAAGATGCAGCTAACCGTAAATCGAACCACAAGAATTTAGGAACAATTCGTTCTTCTAACTTGTGTACCGAGATTATGGAGTACACTTCTAAAGACGAAATTGCAGTTTGTAACCTGGCTTCTATTTCATTGCCGATGTTCATTGAAGACGGAAAATTTGATCACGAAGCGCTTTACAATGTTACAAAACGTGTAACCCGTAACCTGAACAAAGTAATCGACAGAAATTACTATCCGGTAAAAGAAGCTGAGAATTCGAACTTACGTCACCGTCCTGTTGGATTAGGTGTGCAGGGTTTAGCAGATGCTTTTATCATGCTGCGTATGCCGTTTACCAGTGATGAGGCTAAAGCTTTGAACCAGGAAATTTTCGAAACTTTATACTTCGCAGCCGTAACCGCTTCTATGGAAATGGCAAAAGAAGAAGGTCCCTATTCTACATTTGAAGGTTCTCCAATGTCAAAAGGAGAATTCCAATACAATATGTGGGGAATGAAAGATGAAGAATTATCAGGCCGTTGGGACTGGGCTTCCTTAAGAAAAGAAGTAATGGAACATGGAGTTCGTAACTCATTATTGGTGGCACCAATGCCAACCGCTTCGACTTCTCAAATTCTTGGAAATAACGAAGCTTTCGAACCGTATACATCCAACATTTACACGCGTCGTGTATTGTCTGGAGAATTCATCGTTGTAAACAAACATTTATTGCATGATTTAGTAGATAGAGGTTTGTGGAACGAGACTTTGAAACAAGAGATCATGCGTCATAACGGATCAGTTCAAAACATTGATGTGATTCCGCAAGACCTGAAAGAACTATATAAAACCGTTTGGGAAATGTCGATGAAAGATATTATCGATATGTCACGCCAAAGAGGGTATTTCATTGACCAATCGCAATCATTGAATTTGTTTATGCAGGATGCCAACTATTCTAAACTAACGTCAATGCACTTCTACGCTTGGCAGTCTGGTTTAAAAACAGGAATGTATTACCTAAGAACAAAATCAGCAGTTGATGCGATTAAGTTCACATTGAACAACGATAAAAAAGAAGAAACACCAACTTTAGTTGCAGAAACTGAAGAAATCAATATTGAGGAATACAAAGCAATGTTGCTAAAAGCACAAGCTGCAGGTCCTGAGGATTGTGAAATGTGTGGGTCTTAATTTTTTTTTAGAAGAAAGATTATAGAATAAAGAGAAAAGATTTTATTCGAAATTAATAGAAAGCAGTTATTGTCATGATAGCTGCTTTTTTATGCTAATTATTTTATTCACAATCTTTGTCATTCCGAGGAACGAGGAATCTTCACAAGAAACTCGACAAAGATTGATGATTAGCATTGTAGCGTTTCTTGCGAAGATCCTTTCTCCGTCAGGATGACAAAACTGATAGGAAAATTATTTAGTATTAATAACTTTAAGCTTCGGAAGTATTAATAAACTCTGAAAATAGTATTTTCAATCAAACAAATTATTCAAAAAATCCAAATCTGGATTAATAGTTGTGATTAACTCTACTTTTTTATTTCTACCCCAGCCTTTTATTTCTTTCTCACGATTAATTGCTTCCTGAATCCAAGTAAATTTTTCATAATACAACAAAAATTCAACGTTATATTTTGAAGCGAAACTTTTATTTCCATTAGTAATATTTTCTTTATGCTGATTTAAACGAAGTTTTAAATTGTTAGTTACTCCGGTATAGAAAACAGTTTTTGATTTGTTTGTTAAAATGTAGATATAATAAGTGTGATAGCCTTCTGACAGCATACTAGAGAATGATAATTTTATGTGAAATACAAATAAAGAAAGATTATTCTTATTGTGAAAACATTTTTTTTTATTTACTAAAAAATATTAGGACTATTGATTGGTAGTTTCTTGCGAAGATTCCTCGTTCCTCGGAATGACAATATTCATAAGAGATTTTCGTTTTTATGATAATCAAAAGACTTTCGAAATCTTAAAACCTTACTCACTAAGATCAGAGAACCCTTCTCCAATTAAACCTTTTCAAAAAAACAAAGTCTTATTTTAAATAATCTCCGCATTATGAAAAAAAGCAATCTTTGGTCGTTACGACTAGGCTTCTCAGGAAAAGAAGCCGATAAAATTGAAAAATTCGGATTAGAAAAATTTCTAAAGAAATCGTATGATTCGAAATTTGACACACAACTTCCTGCTTTTTTAAATGATAATCCCAAAACACTTGCGGAATATAAAGAATCACGCCAACTTATAAAAAATCTCGATCCGGAAGAGAAAAAGAAAATTCAGAAAAAAGAAAACCAAACCACTACCGAATTAAAAAAATGGTGGGTTGCCAAAATGCAATCTGATGAATTTCCGTTACGCGAAAAAATGGTTTGTTTCTGGCACAATCATTTTGTTTCCACTTCGCAAAAAGTAAAAATCAATTACTGGATTTATCAGCATAACATGATTTTACGGGAAAATGCTTTTGGAAATTTCAAGGAGCTGACCAAACAGATAGTGAAATCGAACGCCATGATCAAATACCTGGACAATGTCGATAATAAAAAAGGCAAATTCAATGAAAATCTAAGCCGTGAATTGCTGGAACTATTCACGATCGGAATCGGGAATTATACCGAAGAAGATATCAAAAACGGTGCAAAAGCTCTGGCAGGATTAAGTTATGGAGATGAAGGTGCGGTTTACAGAAAAAATTTAGAGGATAACAGCAACAAAACCTATTTCGGAAGAACAGGAAACTGGAAAGCCGATGATCTGGTTGATATTATTTTCGAACAAAAAAGCATTCCGCATTTAATTACACGAAAAATCCTGAAATGGTTACTTTACGATAATCCATCAGAAGAATTGGTTAAATATTATGGTGATTATTTCAGAAAAGTAAATTTTGAAATCGAACCGTTGCTCACCAAAATTTTTACTGAAGAATATGCCAAGGATATTTCAGGAAATAAAATAAAAGATCCGTTGGTTTATATTTTACAGCTAATTGATGAATTGCAAATAAAAGATTATGATGAAGCAATGATTGTTGCCTTTCTAAAGCAGCAAGGAATGGATTTGTACAATCAGGTCAATGTAAAAGGCTGGGATGGCGGAAATTCATGGCTCACTTCACAAGTATATCTGCAGCGAAACAATACAGCTGATTTGCTTTGCAGCGGACGAAGCCTTTCAAAAAAAACAATCAAAAATAGGATGAGTGAAGACAATCCGAAGCCGAAAAGAGAATTAGAGAAAAGGGAAATCAAAATACAATATGATTCTGACGGAAATAACAAAACGATTATTACGGAATTGTCCAACAGGTTATTATTTAAAGTAAATGATTCGACACAAAAAGACATGGAAAATTTACTGAAATATGATTTTGATCCCAAAAATCCTAATGCTAACTACGCAGTTGTTCGTTTGTTTAATTATATCACCAAGCTGCCGGAGTATCAGTTAATTTAAAAAGCTATCATTATGAACAGAAGAAATTTTCTAACATTAACAGGTACGTTTACTGGAGGAATGCTCGTACTTCCTAGTTTTTTACATGCTTTTGGGGCGCATGATAATCTGGTTATTGGTGAACAATGTCTGGTTTTTATACAACTTAATGGAGGAAACGATGGACTGAATACTTTTATTCCGTATGAAGATCCTTTGTATTATGATTTCAGAACAAAAATTGCCCTGAATAAAGAGGCAGTGGTAGGTAAAAATAAAGGGATGGCTTTTCACCCTGCATTAAAAGATTTTGCCCAAATGCAGCAAAACGGAGATTTAACGGTAATTCAGAATGTGGGTTATCCCGAACCGGTTCGTTCTCATTTCCGCAGTCAGGAAATTTGGCAAACCGCTGCAGATTCCAATAAATATATTAACGAAGGCTGGTTAGGCAGATATTTGGATCTGCAATGTCACGATCATCAGCCAACTGCCGGAATCAATCTGGATTCGATAGATAATCTCGCATTAAAAGGTATGGAGCCCAATTCGATCACGGTAAAAGATCCGGATCGTTTTAAGGTAAAATCAAATAAGGAAAACGAAAAGCTATCCGATAATCCACAATTGGATTTTGTCCGTAAAATTGCCAATTCGGTTGTAGAAGGCTCAGATGATATTCAGAATGCACTGAAACAATCCAAAACAGAAATTAGTTATCCTAAAACAGGATTGTCTAAAAACCTCGAATGGATTGCAAGATTGGTAAAAGGAAACTTAAATTCGAAAGTATATTATACATCCCTTAGCGGATTTGATACACATGATAATCAGCTTTCTATCCATGAAAGAAAATTAACAGAATTAAATGATGCACTATTTAGTTTTTACAATGATCTGAAACAGTCACAGTTGCTTCAAAATGTTACTGTTGTTGTTTTTTCAGAATTTGGAAGACGTGTAAAAGACAACGGAAGCGGAACCGATCACGGAACTGCAGCGCCCATGTTTGTGATTGGAGGAAGTAATAAAGGAACAATTTTAGGGAATAATCCAAACTTAGCTGACTTAGAGAATGGTGATTTAAAGCACCAAATTGATTTCAGATCAGTTTATGCTTCCTTATTGCAGAAAAAAATGGGCTTCGATTATTCAAAAATCGGAATTAAGAATAATCCAGTTGCAGGATTGTTTTAGTAAAATAGCTAAGTGTTTAGTTGTTGTCTTTTTTTGTCATTCCGAGGAACGAGGAAACTCTGCAAGAAACTCTACAATCAGAAGCGCTAATCTTTGTCGATGCCAGCAACGAAGACTCCTCGTTCCTCGGAATGAAAATATTGAGGAATTATTCGATTCAATTGAAAACCTTATTGTCTTTATAAACTAATTGTCTGTATCTCATTTCAAGCCTGATTTATTAAAATATCATACAAAACCAGTTCAATTTGTTAAGAAATCCTTTTTTGTTTCATAAAATGCAATATTTTTTTTGGTACAGTTAAAATAATTTATACATTCGCACAGAATTTAAAAAATAACACAAACAAAATGGCAACTAACCGTTTTTATTTTAGCAACAACTTTTATTTCTTCTTTAGTAGAAGTTAGGATTGTGCTATGGTTATTTGAGAAAAGTAAAAGACAAATAAAACTAATATACAATCCTGATGCAAATCAGGATTTTTTTTTGACTATATGACAACGAAAATTGCAATACAAGGTATTAAAGGATCTTTTCATCATCAGGTTGTGAAGGAGTATTTCTCTGAAAATGTGGATATTGATGAGTGTTTGTCTTTTGAAGAACTGATCGACAGCCTTATTGCCGGAAAATCTGATCAGGCTGTAATGGCGATTGAGAATTCGATTGCAGGGCCGATTATCCCAAATTATGCTTTGATTGACAAGAACAATCTGCATATTATTGGGGAATATTATTTAAATATTCAACAGAATTTAATGGCCTTAAAAGGTCAGAAAATTGAAGATATAAGAGAAGTTCATTCGCACCCGATGGCGCTTTTGCAATGTATGGACTTCCTGAAACAGTATCCAAATATCAAATTGGTTGAGGATAAAGATACAGCTGAAACGGCAAGAAGAATTCAGGAAAAACAGCTAACTGGAATTGCGGCTATTGCAAGTGTAACAGCTTCTGAAATGTACGATTTGGATATAATTGCATCATCAATTCAAACGATCAAAAATAATATGACTCGTTTCGTGATCATCAAAAAGCAAAATTCATTTTTGCCAGAAAGCGAAATCAACAGAGCCTCTGTAAAATTTGAATTGGATCATAAAAGAGGAAGTTTAGCAGCGGTTTTAAATGTAATGAGCGACTGTAAACTGAATTTGACAAAAATCCAGTCGCTTCCAAAAATTGAAACACCTTGGAAATATTCATTCTTCGTAGATGTGACATTTGAGAAATACGAGGATTTTGCAAAAGCAAAAGCGTTATTAAATATAATGGCTGAGTATTTTAAAGTGTTGGGAGAATATAAAAATACAAAACCTTTAAGTGAGTCTTAAAGTTGAAAAGTCATAAAGTCAAAAGCATAAAGCTTACGGCCTAAAGCCTAAAGCATTTTTTAATAAAAAATAGAAATGATTACAACAGCAAAACGATTAGACACAGTTGAAGAATACTACTTCTCATCAAAACTAAGAGAAGTTAGACAACTAATGTCTGAAGGAAAATCGATCATCAATATGGGAATTGGAAGCCCTGATTTGAGTCCGTCAAAAGCAGTAATTGAAGCAGTCGCTGCAGCAATTCAAGACGAAAACGGACATGGTTATCAAAGCTATCAGGGATTGCCAGAAATGAGACAAGCGATGGCCGATTTTTATAAAGATCAGTTTGGTGTTGAAGTGAATCCGAATAATGAGATTTTACCATTAATGGGTTCAAAAGAAGGAATTATGCACATTTCGTTAGCATTTTTAAATGAGGGCGATCACGTTTTGATTCCGAATCCAGGTTATCCGACTTATACTTCGGTAACTAATTTGGTTGGGGCGGTTCCGGTTTATTATGATTTGAAAGAAGCAAACAGCTGGGAACCGGATTTTGAAGCTCTGGAAAAACGGGATCTTTCGAAAGTGAAAATTATGTGGCTGGGTTATCCGCACATGCCGACAGGGGCGAGAGGAAGTTTAGCGTTATTTGAAAAACTGGTTACTTTTGCTAAAAAACACAACATATTATTGATCAACGACAATCCGTATAGTTTTGTTTTGAATGATAATCCAATGAGCTTATTGCAGGTTGAAGGTGCAAAAGAAGTGGCTTTGGAATTGAATTCATTAAGCAAAACGTTCAATATGGCCGGCTGGAGAGTCGGAATGGTTTTGGGAAATCCTGAAATTATTGATGCGGTACTGAAAGTAAAAAGCAATATGGACAGCGGTATGTTCTACGGAATTCAGAAAGGGGCAATTGCCGCTTTGAATTGTGATAAATCCTGGTTTGAAGATCAGAATAAAATTTACAGACGCCGCAGAGAATTGACAGAAAAACTGGCAGAGAAATTAGGCTGCGAAGTGTATAAAGAAGGAGTTGGACTTTTTGTGTGGGCAAAATTGCCGGAAGGAATCGAATCAGCAGAGAAGTTCATTGACGAAATATTATACGAGAAACATATTTTTATTACACCGGGAACTATTTTTGGAAGTAATGGTGAAGGATATATTAGATTTTCGTTGTGTGTTAAGGAAGAAAAAGTGCAGGAAGCGATAGATAGATTCTAAGTATTAAGATTTTAGAATCAAGAATCAAGATTTTTGACATAGTGTGATTGCTTCGTTCCTCGCAATGACGAAGCGTCTTGAAAAAACGAGAAGCCCTAGCCCTGATAGAAGCGGCATCCTTTTGTGGTGGGGTTCACCACAAAAGATACAGCGATAGCAGGAATTAGCTTCAAATAAAAAGAATTATGAAAGTATACGTAATAGGAATAGGGTTAATAGGAGGTTCGATGGTTCTGGACATCAAAGGCCAACATCCTGATGCTACTATTTTTGGAATAGATAATAACGAAGAACATTTGCAGGAAGCAATTGATTTGGGTGTTATCGACCAGGCAGGAAGTTTTGAAGATTTGGCTGAAGCCGATTTTGTAATTGTTTCCGTTCCGGTTGATGTGGCGCTGGTGGTTTTGCCTAAAGTACTTGATGCAGTTGGAGATCAAACGATTGTTTTTGAAGTAGGTTCGACTAAAAAGCCAATTTGTGAAGTAGTAGCAAGTCACCCGAAAAGAAGAAATTTTATCGCAACGCACCCAATAGCAGGAACGGAGTTCTCAGGGCCTTCGGCGGCGATAAAAGGGTTGTTTCAGGGGAAAACGAACATCATTTGTGAGGTGGAAAAAACCACTTTTAAATTGCAGGAAAAGGCGTTAAAGCTTTTTAGCGAAATTGGAATGAGGATTCGATATATGGATCCGACTTCACATGATAAACACATTGCTTACGTTTCGCATTTGTCGCATATTAGTTCGTTTATGCTCGGAAAAACGGTAATGAACAAGGAAAAAGACGAACAGGATATTTTTGACATGGCGGGAAGTGGATTTGAAAGTACCGTTCGTTTGGCAAAAAGTTCTCCCGCAATGTGGACACCAATTTTTAAGCAAAATAAGGAACATGTTTTGGAAACATTAGAAGCTTATATTTCAAATCTCAGTCGGTTTAGGGATTTGCTAAAAGAAGAAGATTACAATGCCATTTTTGACGAAATGGAAAGCACAAATAAAATTAAAGAAATATTAAACGGATTAACAACAACTAAAAAGTAAATTAGAATAAGATGGAAAATAAGAAAGAAATGAGAAAGTGGTTAGAAGATTTCAATTTAAATCACCCACTTGTGATAGCTGGACCTTGTAGTGCAGAAACGGAAGATCAGGTTTTGAAAATCGCTCACGAATTGAAAGATTCTAAAGTAAGTGTATTCAGAGCCGGAATATGGAAACCAAGAACGCGTCCGGGAGGATTTGAAGGTGTTGGAGAAATTGGTTTGAAATGGTTACAAAAAGCAAAAGCAGAAACTGGTTTACTAATGGGAACTGAAGTGGCGACTGCAGCGCATTGTAAACTGGCTTTAGAACATGATATTGACGTTTTATGGGTTGGTGCCCGTACAACTGCAAACCCTTTTGCGGTTCAGGAAATTGCGGATACTTTAAAAGGAACTGATAAAATCGTTTTGGTTAAAAACCCAGTAAACCCTGATTTAGCTTTATGGTTAGGCGGTGTTGAGCGTTTACACATGGCTGGAATTGAGAAATTAGGCGTTATCCACAGAGGTTTTTCCACGTACGAAAAAACTAAATACAGAAATATTCCAGAGTGGCAGATTGCTATCGAATTGCAGAATAAATTCCCTGATTTACCATTAATCATCGATCCATCTCATATTACTGGAGATCGTAAAATGATTTTTGAAGTAACGCAAGAGGCTTTAGATTTGAACTACGACGGTATGATTATCGAAACACACTACGATCCGGACAACGCTTGGTCTGACGCTGCGCAGCAAGTTACTCCAGATTCTTTGAAACAGATCATTAAAGATTTGACTATCAGAAAAACGGATGATACTACAGATGAGTACAGCAATAAAATGACAAAATTAAGAGCGAACATCGACGTTTTGGATGCTAACTTATTAGAGTTGTTAGGAAAACGTATGAAAGTAGCTGACGAAATTGGTCAGGTGAAAAAAGATGCTAATGTAGCGATTCTTCAAAACAATCGTTGGAATGAAATCTTAGGGAAAATGATTTTGGAAGGTGAGAAAAAAGGTCTTACTGAGGAGTTTGTTTTGAAATTGTTCAAAGCGATTCACCAGGAAAGTATTGGTCACCAGGAAAAAGTATTGAATGCATAATTTTTTCTAAACCATATAAGTGATATAAGTTAATTTTTAGTTTTTTCTAAAGCTTGTTATTTTGTTTTCTTATATTATAATTTTAAAAATAAATTGTTTTTTTTAAATCTCCATCGCTTTGAAAGAAGTTTTGGAGATTTTTTTATGATTTTAAATACCGAAATCAATGGGTTTCAATTGTAAAACAGTAATTTTGTCCTTTAATATTTTTTAGTTTTCAGAGTAATCTAAAAATCTAAAAATCTAAAATCTCATATTTGAATGACAGGACTCGTTTATAAATCTACAGGAAGCTGGTACACCGTGAAATCTGAACAAGGCGATTTTATAGAATGCCGTATGAAAGGGAAGTTTAGGATGAAAGGAATCAAAAGTACCAATCCTATTGCTGTAGGCGATATTGTCGATTATGAACTCGAAGAAACTTCGGATGCTATAACCGGGACGATTTTTAATATTCACGAAAGAAAGAATTATATCGTTCGTAAATCGGTTAACCTTTCGCACCAGATGCATATTATTGCATCGAATATTGATCGTGTTTTTTTATTGATTACGATTAATAATCCACCGACGACTTTTAATTTTATAGATCGTTTTTTGGTCACTGCAGAAGCTTACAACATTGAAACTATTTTAGTTTTTAATAAGATTGATACATTTGACGCAGCTACTCTGGATGACCAATTGTACATGCAATATGTTTATCAGCAAATTGGCTACAAATGCCTTAGGGTTTCTTCAACAGAAATGAAAGGTATTGACGAATTAAAAGAAATGATGATTGGTAAGGTAAGCATGTTTTCAGGACATTCCGGAGTTGGAAAATCAACTTTGGTAAATGCGATGGAACCTTCTCTACATCTTAAAACAAAAACTATTTCTGAAGCCAGTAAACAAGGTCAGCATACGACAACTTTTGCCGAAATGTATGATTTGTCGTTTAATGCAAAAATCATTGATACGCCGGGAATTAAAGGATTCGGAATCGTTGATATGGAAAAAGAAGAAATTAGCGGCTATTTCCCTGAATTCTTCAGACTAAAGGATCAATGCAAGTTTAACAATTGCTTACACAAAGAAGAACCACATTGTGCCATAAAAGCAGCCTTGGAAAAAGATGAAATTGCCTGGTCGCGCTACAATAGTTATCTTAAAATACTGGAAGGCGACGAGGAAAATTACCGCACTGATTCTTATGATGAAGACCGTAAAATCAGCGACGAAACCAGAAACCAAAAGTAAATAATAGTCTAAAGTCAAATGTCTTAAAGTCTTAAAGTGAGATTTTTAGACTTTAAACTTTATGACTTTAAACTTTATGACTAAAATATGAAAGTTGTTCTTCAAAGAGTTTCTGAAGCCTCAGTAACTGTCGATTCTAAAATAGTAGCCGATATCCAAAAAGGATTATTGGTTTTAGTCGGAATTGAAGATGCCGATACTCAGGAAGACATCAATTGGTTAGTGGGTAAAATTGTCAAAATACGCATTTTTGGTGATGAAAATGACGTTATGAACTGCTCAGTTCAGGATGTCAATGGTGATATAATTGTGGTAAGTCAATTCACACTTCATGCTTCTACAAAAAAAGGAAACCGACCTTCTTATATAAAAGCCTCAAAACCAGAATTTGCGATTCCGATGTATGAGAATTTCGTAAAATCTTTAGAAAAAGACTTCAATAAAAAAATACACACCGGAATTTTTGGTGCCGATATGAAAGTCAGCCTTTTAAATGACGGCCCTGTAACCATTTTAATTGACAGCAAAAATAGAGAGTAAAAATATTTAAACATTTGTTAAGAATTTCTAAAAATAATATATATTTGGAGAAATTACTTACGAATGAAAAGCCAGGTTCCAGTATTACTTTTTTTCTTATTTTCCATTGTTTCTTCTGCTCAGAAGAGCCAATATCCAACTGCTACAATAGCCGATAGTCTAAAAGAAAACGCCAATGCGGTTGTGCGTTTAAATCAAATTGATATTGTGATAAATTCGCAAAGAAGCATGAACTGCAAAGAGCGAAAAGTGATAACTATTTTAAATAGTAATGGACTTGATGCAATTGATGCTTATGAATATTATGATAAAACTACTGTTGTAAAAAGTATAGAAGCCATAATATTTGATGCAGCCGGAAATGAAATAAAAAAAATTAAAAGAAAAGATTTTCGTGATCAAAGTGTTGTAGATGGAGGAACTCTGTTCTCAGATAATCGCTATATTTTTTTAGATTATATTCCAATTTCATATCCATTTACAGTTGAATACCTGAGTGAAGTACAAACTTCTAATACTGCTTTTATACCACAATGGATGCCTATAAGAAATTATTATATGAGCGTTGAAAAAAGCGTATTAAATATAACGTATTTAAGTAATTTAGGTTTTAAAAAGAAAGAATTTCATTTCTCAGATTTTAATATTAAAAAAGTGTTGGATACAGACACACAACTTTCTTATGTAGCCACATCTATATTGGCACAAAAACATGAGGATTTAAGCCCGTCCTTTAAAGACCTTTTTCCAAGGTTGATGATGGGTTTAGAACATTTTAATTTGGAGGGTATAGATGGAACTGCAACAAACTGGACAGATTTTGGGAAGTGGTATTCTGATAAAATTTTATCAGGAACAGTAGATTTACCAGAGGAAACAAAAATAAAAATTAAAGAGGTTGTGGGAGAAGAAAAAGACACGGTAAAGAAAGCAAAACTGGTTTATGATTTTGTGCAGAGAAAGTCCAGATATGTTAGTATTCAGGTTGGTATTGGAGGCTGGAAACCCATGCAGGCCTCAGATGTAGACCGTTTGGGATATGGAGATTGTAAAGCGTTAACCAATTACACCAAAGCACTTTTGCATGCTGTAGATGTTCCTTCTTACAATACCATTTTATATGGAGACAGCTACAAAACAAATATCGAATCTGATTTTGTTTCAATGCAGGGTAATCACATGATTTTGTCTATTCCAAACGGAAATCGTTACACATGGTTAGAATGCACCAGTCAGGATGATCCTTTTGGTTATCAGGGAACTTTTACCGATGACAGAGATGTTTTAGTAATTAAACCGGGGGGAGGAGAAATTGTTAAAACTAATGTTTATGAAGATAAAGGTAATATTCAAACTGATAAAGGAAGATATTCAATTGATGAAAACGGCCATTTTTCAGGAGCAATTACAATAATCTCAGAAGGTTCTCAATATAGTTTGAAAGCAAGAGTTGAAACTTTACAGCCAACAGAGAAAGAAGCACATTATAAAAAATATTGGAACAATATCAATAACTTAAAATTAGGAAAAATAACGTTTGCCAATGACAAGCAAGATATTCGTTTTACCGAAGATGTTCAGGTAAGTGCCACGAGTTATGGTGTAATATCTGCTAATAAAATGATTTTTGTGGTAGATGCTTTTAACCAGAGTTCAGGAAATGTAAAGCGAATCAGGAATCGGAAAACGCCTTTTCAAATTCAGAGAGGATATAATGATACAGATGAAATTGAGATTAAGCTTCCTGCCGGATTTACCATCGAATTTTTGCCTTCAAATTTTGAATTGAAAGGAAAGTTTGGAGATTATAAAACTGAGATAATTAAAAATGAAAATAATAAACTAACCTATAAACGTTCGATGTTTTTAAATAAAGGAAAATATTCAAACAAAGAATACGATGAATACCGAATTTTTATGGAACAAGTTGCTAAAAATGATAATGCCAAAATTATTCTAACCAAAAACCTGTAAAATAATTAATCAAAACCAAATCATAACCAATGAGAATTATTAAGCCCCTTGGATTAACTCTCCTTCTGTTCATTACATCAAAAATAACAGCGCAGGAATTTAAATTAGGAAAAGTATCTATTGCCGAATTAGAACAAAAAGTACATCCAAAAGATTCATCGGCTGTTGCTGCGATAATTTTTGAAAAGGGACAAAATACATTTGAATATAATCAGGATCATGGTTTTACTATGGACCTGGAAATAATCACAAGAATTAAAATATATAAAAAAGAAGGTTATGATTGGGCTACAAAAGAAATTAAATATTATACAAATGGTAGTTCAAAGGAAAGAGTCTATTTAACAGATGCTAACACATATAATTTAGTAAACGGAAAAATAGAGAGAACGAAGCTAAAAAGCGATGGAGAATTTGATAAAGAAATCAATAAATATTGGTCACAAAAAGTGTTTACAATGCCAAATGTTAAAGAGGGTTGTATTGTAGAATTTCGATATATTTTAAAGACTGCTAATATAGGAAGTCCGAGAGATTGGAGTTTTCAGAATAAAATTCCTGTAAATTATTCAGAATATAAAATGAATGTTCCAGAATACTTTGTTTACAATACAAATTTAAAAGGATACATCACTCCAAAAGTAAGTGAAGAAAAAATGACAAGACAAATACCTTATAGTTATAGAGAAGGAACCGGTGGAGTTATAAGTTCATCTACTTCACATGAAAAATTAGAGTTTTTAGAAACAACAACCACTTTTTTAGCTGAAAATTTACCAGCGATAAAAGAGGAACATTTCGTTAATAACATTGATAATTATACTGCTACCCTGGCTCAAGAGTTATCTATGACAAAATATCCCAATTCACCCTCAAAATTATATTCTACAGATTGGAATGCAGTTGCAAAAACAATTTATGAATATGATGATTTTGGTGCTGAACTAAACAGAACAGGTTACTTTGAAAATGATTTAAAAGCTGTATTAGTTGGGGTAAATACGAATGAAGAGAAAATTTTGGTAATCTTGAATTATGTAAAATCACATGTAAAGTGGGATGAATATTATGGTTACAGCTGTGATAAAGGTGTGAAAAAAGCCTATCAGGAAAAGACTGGGAATATTGCAGAAATTAATTTAATGCTAACAGCAATGCTACGTTATGCAGGTTTACCTGCAAATCCTGTTTTAGTGAGTACACGTTCAAACGGAATTCCGTTATTTCCAAACAGAACTGCTTTTAATTATGTTATTGCAGCAGTTGAAACTCTTAATGGCAATATTTTATTGGATGCAACTGATAAATTTTCAATCCCAAATATTTTACCACTAAGAGCACTAAACTGGCAAGGAAGATTGATAAGAAAAGACGGAACATCAGAAGAAGTAGATTTGATGCCTAGAAAAGTGTCAAACAATACTGTATTTGTAAACTATGTTGTTGATGCCGATGGAAAAGTAGCAGGTAAAGTGAGAAGGCAATATACAGACTATAATGCAATGATTTTTAGAAATAGTATTTATGGTATTAAAGAACACGCTTACCTAGAAAAATTGGAAAATGAAAACAATAAAATTGTAGTGTCTGAATATAGCAGAAGTAATGAAAAAGAAATTTTATTACCTACGATAGAAACTTTCTCTTTTAAAGGTGATAATTTATCAGAAACAATTGGAGGCAAGATATACCTGAACCCGATGTTGTTTTTTGCTAATACTGAAAATTATTTTAAGCAGGAAACGAGAGAATATCCTGTCGATTTTAGTTACCCGTTTTTAGATAAATATAATGTTACTATTAATATTCCGGAGGGTTTTACAATTGAAACATTGCCTGAACCCGCCATTGTAAAGATGGAAGATGATTTAGGAGTTTTCAAATTTAATATCGTGGCAAACGGAAGTTTACTTCAATTGTCTATTTCGCACCAAATTAACGAAGCTATTGTTTCGACTGACAAATATGAAATGTTAAAAGAATATTATAAAGCAATGATTGCGAAAGAAACTGAGAAAATTGTTTTGAAGAGGATATAAGACATTTTTAAAGATTAAGGTTATTTTTGTAAAAATATATACATACATAACAATGGATTTGAAAAATGCACAATTAGACGTTGACACCTGGATAAAAGAACATGGTGTCCGCTATTTTAACGAATTAACCAATATGGCACAGCTTACAGAAGAAGTAGGCGAAGTTGCCCGAATTATTGCCCGTAGATACGGAGAACAATCTGAAAAAGAGAGCGATAAAAACAAAGATTTGGGCGAAGAACTGGCAGATGTTGTTTTTGTGGTTTTATGTCTGGCCAATCAAACGGGGATCGATTTGCAGGCAGCTTTTGATAAAAAAATGGATTTAAAATCGGTTAGGGATAAAGATCGTCACAAAAACAACGATAAATTGAAATAATTGTGAAATATCTCTCATAAGTTTTCAATTATGAGCCTTGAATTTTGAATTATGAACGGGGAGTGGTAAATTGCGCATCTGAATTACGTTCTTATCATTCATAATTCATAATTTACAACTTACAATTAAAAAAATGAATTTAATTCTTCAGACAACTCAACATAATTTACAAGGTAAAATAGAGGTTACAGGATCAAAAAGTGAAACCAATCGTTTGTTACTGCTAAAAGCATTGTTTCCAAATATTACACTCTCCAATACTTCTAACTCTGATGATAGTGAGGTAATGCAAAAAGCATTGATTGGAAATGACGAGATTGTAGATATTCACCACGCCGGAACTGCAATGCGTTTCTTAACGGCTTATTTTGCAGTAAATGAGGGGCGTGAAGTTGTAATGACAGGTTCAGGCAGAATGCAGGAGCGTCCTATAAAAATTTTAGTGGAAGCTTTGGCGCAATTGGGCGTTGAAATTTCATATGAAAAACAAGAAGGCTATCCGCCAATTCGAATCAAAGGAAAAAAAGTTACCGCTTCAAAAGTTAGTCTGGCTGCAAATGTCAGCAGTCAGTATATTTCGGCTCTTTTATTAGTAGCTTCAAAATTAGAAAACGGCTTAGAGCTTACGTTAGAAGGTGAAATTACTTCTATTCCATACATCAAAATGACTTTGGCTTTGCTGAATGATCTGGATATTCAAACTAGTTTTCAAGGAAATGTAATTAAAGTGTATCCAAAAGAAACTGTTGTTTCAAAAGAAATGGTCGTAGAATCTGACTGGAGCTCGGCTTCTTATTTCTTTAGTTTGGTGGCTTTGGCCGATGCAGCATCGATAACTTTGAGCAGTTATAAAGAAAACAGTTTGCAGGGAGATTCTGCTTTGGTTTCTATTTATGAAAAAATGGGTGTCAAAACTACTTTCGAAGGCAATAAAATGACTTTGGTAAAACAGTCTGATTTTAAATTTGAAACCGTAAATTTTGACCTGAATAACACACCAGATATTGCACAAACTATTGTGGTAACTTGTTTAGGTTTAGGAATTGGCTGTCATTTAACGGGTCTTCATACTTTAAAAATTAAAGAAACAGACAGACTTGAGGCACTTCGAATTGAGCTTACAAAATTAGGAGCCAATATTTCGGTAACAAATGATAGTCTGACTTTAGGACTTTCTGACACGATTAATCACAATGTGAAAATTGCAACGTATAACGATCACCGTATGGCAATGGCATTTGCTCCTTTAGCTTTAAAAGTGCCAATCATTATCGAAAATGCCGAAGTCGTTTCAAAATCATACCCGGATTTCTGGAATGACTTAAAAGAATTAAATTTCGAAATTTCAGAACTGCAAAGTTTTTAAACCATATAAGTGATATCAGTTCATATAAATAAAAGAATATAATTTGAATAGCCTCCAGTTTCAACCGGAGGTTTTTTTTATGATCATTTTTTGGCTTTAGCCAAATAAAAAATAAGCACCAATTTTCAGGAATTCAAATTAAATGAACTGATATCACTTATATGGTAGAAAAAAACGTTTTTCGATGTTGTCGAAACACCACTAAATCAACGACTTTTGAAAATAAACAGCAAAACACTTGACAACGCCTGTCTCACAATCGTATATTTGCACACGATTTACAATTTTAGATACAAAATCTAAAAGCTACATTTTAAAATCAACAATTCAAATATGAAATTATCACACTTCAGTTTCAATTTACCAAAAGAACTTTTAGCAGAATTCCCGGCAGAAAACAGAGATGAGTCTCGTTTGATGGTAATTGACCGTAAAAAGCAAACTATAGAACACAAAATGTTTAAAGATGTTATCAATTATTTTGATGACGGAGACGTTTTAATACTTAACAATACAAAAGTTTTCCCTGCACGTTTGTACGGTAACAAAGAAAAAACAGGAGCAAGAATCGAAGTTTTCTTGCTGAGAGAATTAAATTCAGAACAGCGTCTTTGGGATGTTTTGGTTGATCCGGCTCGTAAAATCCGTATCGGAAACAAACTTTATTTTGGCGATGACGATTCATTAGTTGCTGAGGTAATCGACAATACAACTTCTCGTGGTAGAACTTTACGTTTTTTATACGATGGCTCTTATGAAGAATTCAGAAACAAATTGACAGAATTAGGAGAAACTCCAATTCCAAAATACATCAACAGAGAAGTAACTGCGGAAGATGCAGAAAGATACCAGACTATATACGCAAAAGAAGAAGGAGCAGTAGCGGCGCCAACTGCAGGTTTACACTTTTCAAAACACCTTTTGAAAAAACTGGAAATCAAAGGAGTAAATTTTGCAGAAGTAACACTTCACGTGGGTCTTGGAACTTTTAATCCGGTTGAGGTTGAAGATTTATCGAAACACAAAATGGATTCTGAAGAATTGATCATAGAACAAGATGCCTGCGATATAGTGAATGAAGCAAAAGCGAAGAAAAAACGTATTTGTGCGGTTGGAACAACTTCAATGCGTGCTATCGAAAGTTCTGTATCATCTCAAAGTACTTTAAATCCGTACGAAGGCTGGACAAATAAATTCATTTTTCCACCTCATGATTTTAGTATTGCAAATTGCATGATTACCAATTTCCATACACCAAAATCAACATTATTAATGATGATTTCAGCTTTTTGTGGACATGATTTAATGAAAAAAGCATATGATGAAGCCATCAAAGAAGGATACAAATTTTATTCTTACGGAGATGCCATGTTAATCATCTAATCTGAAAACATATAGATATTAGAAACCTGTCAGCAATGATGGGTTTTTTTGTGCAAAATTTGGGCGTATTACGGGCTATTCATTTCAAGTTTTGCAATAAAAACCAAGTAATACAAGCACTGCGGGAGCTTCCGCTAGTCGCTTCCTCGTTGCAGTATTACTACGGTTTTCATTGCAAAAGCTTTCCATTGCTATCCCTAACGCAAGTTAGCTTCAGTTTTAATCTCAATCTCAAAAAAAAACTTTTTAATAAGCAGATTATTTTTTTAGCACACAGGATCTGAAACATGAAACCCGAAACAAAAAACAACTTTTATAGCATTTTTTGTTATTTTTACCTCACAAAATAAAAACAATGACTTTTCAAAATACACTCGAATTCGCTAAACAACTCGACTCACAAGACGTTTTAAATCATTATCAGGATCAGTTTATTTTTCCGAAAGTAAATGACAAACGTGTTATTTATTTTACAGGAAACTCTTTAGGATTACAGCCCAAAAGAACCAAATCCTATATTGAGGAAATAATGAATGACTGGGCAGATCTTGCAGTTGAAGGTCATTTTTATGCTGAAAAACCATGGTGGGATTATCAGGAAAGATTTCCGGAACCTTTGAGTAAAATTGTGGGTGCTTTGCCTTCAGAAGTTACGGTTATGAATACATTGACCGTTAATCTTCATTTGTTGATGGTGTCATTTTATCAGCCGAAAGGCAAGCGTTATAAAATTATCTGCGAAGAAAAAGCGTTTCCTTCCGATCAATATATGTTTCAAAGCCAGGTACATTTTCACGGATATAAACCGGAAGATGCGATACTAGAAATCAAACGTCGTGATGGAGAACACAATATCCGCCTTGAAGATGTTTTGGCAAAAATTGAAGAAGTAGGTGATGAACTGGCTTTGGTTTTAATTGGCGGTGTAAATTATTATACCGGACAGGTATTCGATATTAAAACGATCACTGCCGCCGGACAAAAAGAAGGTGCAAAAGTAGGTTGGGATTTAGCACATGCAGCAGGAAATATTAAATTAGAACTTCATGACTGGAATGTTGACTTTGCCGCCTGGTGCAGTTACAAATACATGAATTCAGGACCTGGAAATGCTTCCGGTTGTTTTGTACATGAAAAACACCATAATGCCGATTTGCCAAGATTTGCAGGCTGGTGGGGACATAACAAAGAAAGAAGATTTAAAATGGAACCCACTTTTGATCCTGTAAATGGAGCAGGAGGCTGGCAGATAAGTAATTTACCGGTACTTTCGTTAGCGCCTTACTTAGCTTCGGTAGAAATGTTTGCTGAAGTTGGAATGGATGCTTTAATTGCTAAAAGAGATAAAATAACCTCTTACTTAGAATATATCCTGCATGAAATTGATAAAGAAGTTGATAGTAGTTTCGAAATTATCACGCCTTCAAATCCTGAGGAAAGAGCTTCTCAATTATCCGTTTTTTTACATGGAGAAGGAAGAAGCCTGTTTGAGTATTTAATGATAAACGGTGTTATTACAGATTGGCGTGAACCTAACGTAATTCGTCTGGCACCAGTTCCTTTATATTGTTCTTTTGAAGATATGTATGATTTTGGACAAATTTTGAAAAAAGGAATTTTAGAAAAATAATGCGATTTCGTTAATTCTGTAAACTTTCAACTAAATCATGTAACACAGATCTATAATTACGGCTTTACTTTGTAGTATAACTTTATTTAATATTACAATCATGAAAGCATTATATTCTTTACTATTAGCTTTAACCGTTCTATCTTGTCAAAATCAGGGAAAGGCGGATATTGATAAAGCAAAACAAGCCAGTATTGACTCAATGAAAGTTGAAATTAATAAACAAAGAGTAATTGATTCTATGAAAACAGAAATGGCTAATTTGCAGCAAGAACAACAAAAAGCTGAAGAACAAAAAGTAGTAGTTGTACACCAACAGGAAAGTAATGGTACTGCAACTACAACCACAACGACAAAAAAGAAAGGCTGGAGTTCAACAGCAAAAGGCGCAGTGATTGGTGCGGGAGTTGGAGCAATAACAGGAGCGGCAGTCAGTAAGAAAAAAGGGGAAGGAGCCATTATTGGCGGTTTAGCCGGAGCTGGAGTTGGAGCCGGAACAGGAGCTATTATTGATGGCAGTAAAAAGAAAAATGAATAGATTTTTATTCTAAATACAATAAATAACAAACCCCAATTTAGAAATAAAATTGGGGTTTGTTATTTACGCTATTTTTAACCTTGATAGTTGAATTGAATTTATTTCTGATTTATAAAATTCGAATTGTTTTTTGATGCTGTCTTCATCGGTTTTAAAATATAAAGTTGATGAAAACAGATTTTGATAATATTCAATTCCTTCTATAATATTTGTTTTAAAAGTATTCCATTTTCTAAGCTGGTTTGCGGTAATTTCGCCGGAAATTGTTTCAATTTCATTTCTAAAATATTCGACGTACATCTTTAGCTCTTTCACAAATAAATTAGGACGATTATTAGTTCTCAGAATTGTCTTATTTCCGTAAATATGCTGCAGCATATCTTTCAAAGAAACTTCCTGATCAAAATAAGCCATGTTGGGTCCTGGACATATAACAACTCCCTGCGCTTGTCCCTTTATTTTAATATCATTTTCAAGATAAGAAGCATTTGCTAAACCAACACATAAACATGATTTCTCTGTAATTTTAGTTTTTTCGTTTTCAAAAATATCAGATGAAAGTGAATCTTTCAGTTTTTCTAATTCGCCCAATTTAATATCCTGATATTTTTTTGAAGCAGTACAGATTCCATCTGAACCATATTCTTTGCTTAATGCGAGGAATTTCTTTGGACAGGAACTTCCGGCCTTGTTTTCCTGAATTCGTTTTTGTTTCAAAATTTCATTTGTAGTTCCTTTCAAAGTATTAAACGGAACTCCTAAAGGTGAAATATGACTTAGATACAAATCTTCTTCTTTGGCATTTATCAATAAATTCCGGGTTTCCTTATCGACAGTAGTGGCTTCTGAAACTAATAAAAAAGGAGATCCCCAGCCAACAGAATCAATTTTGTAAGTGTCTAATAAAAACTGGTGCTCTTCAGCCGTTCCTACACCACCCTGAACGGTAATTTTTAAATCTAATGGCTGAGCAGGATAATATTGGTCTTTTTGTTGTAGTGCTTTTGTCATTAATTCATGAGAAGACTGAATTAATTGCTCTTTTTTTATTTTAAATTCTTCCAGAATTGTACCTAATAAAAGTCCGTCAGTTGCGAAAGCATGTCCACCGCAATTTAATCCGGATTCAATTCGGTATTCAGAAACCCAAAGTCCCTTTTTGGCTAAAAAATTGCCCTGAATCATAGCTGATCGAAAATCACTTACTTTTAAAATAATTTTCTTTTTGAGTTTATAATTTTCATTCGGAAAGAAATCACTGAAGTTTTCAAAATAACTGTAAAGTCTCGGATTCATTCCTGCTGATAATACAACCGAGGATTCGAGATTGCTGTTAGTAAAACCTCTTAAGGCAGCATGGGCGTCATTAAATGACGCAGCGAGCTGTTTGTTTTTGACAAAATTATCTTTGTCTAATTTCGTCATAATATTTACGTCAATTTCTCCAGAAAAAAGATGAGATTCAATGTAATTCTGAATATTGTCTTTGAAAGCAATTCCATCATCGAGTAAATTTTCAAAACCCTTTTTGATGTCGGAACTATTGGGCAGCATTGAAATAAATTTTTCTAAGGCAGTTTTACTGTCAGCTATTTCTGTTTTAAAATTTTCAAACTTCTGTTTTACGATTTTATCAACTAAATTTAAGTAAGATGTGATTCTTTCAGCGCGGTAATCGTGAAATTTCTGAGTTATTTCTTCATACGGAAGATTAAACTTGATACTGTAAAAATTACGCATTTTCTCAATTAAATCGTCATCGGCTATTGAAATTACAGATGAAATGCCGTATTGTGCTACCCGAATTGGCGTATCAATTGTATAGGCGAGCCCCATTACAGGAATATGAAAAGTGTGTAAAGGTTTCTTTGTCATTTGTTTTCGATTAAATAAAAACAAAGATTGAAAAAAACATTTTCTTTAAACCTGATATTTGTCAGGTTTGTAATGGTTTGAAATCTCTAAATCAAAATCTTCTTCAAAGATTCGGCTATGCTGCGCCATAAAAAGTTGTAAAACGATTTTTCTGGAATGCGTTCCACTTCAACATCGGCAGTTTTTGCTTTTTCTTTTGAATCATTTTTGACTAATAAATTGACAACTGCTGATTTTAGTTTCGCTTCTTTTTCAGGATTTTTCTTTTTGTATAATTTTACTTTAAGATCCTCGTAATCTAAAGAAGCATTTCCTTTTGAAATAACATCATTACCATAAAAGTTAAAGCGATATTTATTAAAAACTCCGTTAAAAGATGCATTCATATAAGGTTTGCTGAATCTTTTCATTGCTGCAACATCAAAGTTTGAAATTACCCCCTGAATATGAAAACTGTCTTTCTTATCTAAAACATTAAAATTCCAGTCTACATCTAAAGGAGAGGTTTTCATGAAGATACAATTTACCTTGATTTTAACATCAGCGGTCTTTTTCAAGCCAAAGCCACTCTGGAGATTAGTTGCCTGCAGATTAAATTTATCGAAATTTAATACTCCCGGCCCTTTAGAAAAATCAATTTCTTCTTCATAAACCAATTTTGATTTCAAAACCTGCAACGTATCAATTTGAAGTGGAAATTTAATATTTCGCAATAAATGATTGTACAGATATTTTTTGCTTAAATCGTCTTTTGGCATTTTTCCGCGGTAAATATTGGCGTCAAAATGATTGATTACAATTGAATTTGCCATGAAGAAAAAGCGGTCGTTTTTAAACCCCCAATCCATTTTTGATACGTGAGCAGAATCAAATTTCAATGTGTAGATATCCTTTTCTTTTTCTAAGCGTTTCGTGAATTCACGACGGTTGAATTGAGGAATATTAGAGAAATTGTTGATTTTTAAAAAGGTCTTTTCAGTACTTATTTTGCCAATGTTAATATGATAAAAAGAATTTGGCCTATAAAATAAGCTATCGATAACTAATGCATAGGTTTTGTATTGTATTGGAATTTTTTCTTTCAGGGTTGCATCTGTTATTAAAATACCTTCTAATTTTAAAATGATTTTTTTGACACTTAAAATAGTTTTGTCATTGTCCAGAGAAATAACATCTACTGTTGCATCATTTAAATAAATATTCGAAACCGAAACAATTTTTCTAAAAGGATCAATAATTTTTTTGTTAATACTTTTACGATCATTGATCAGTCTTTCGCCTTTTTTGTATAAAATAACGCGTGGTTTATTAATAATGATACTTTCGGCCTGAATGATATCATTAAAAGCCAAATCCCAGATATTAAAATGTTCAATTGTAATCGATTCTATTTTAGAGAAGAGTCCGTTTTTGCTGTCTTCCGGCTCATTCTTTGGATGCACAAGTAATGTAGTTGCATAGATGTTTCGTGAAAAAAGCGAAACTTCTATTTTTTCGTAATTGATATTATAAGCAGTCTTGTTTTTCTCGTGAATAATAATCGGTAATTGCTTTTTAATCCACCAATTGAGACCAATATTAATTAAAATCACAAAAAGAAAGATTGAAATTACACCGATTCCTGTTTTTTTATAGATTGACATTTATCGTATTAATTTTAAATACATAAATTTAGGCTTTAAAAAGCGATGTTTCTTATATGATTATCTCTTTAAGTTACATTATTGCCAAATCATTTTAGTCGTTTATCTTTTGATTATGAGAAAAATAAAAAAAGTTCTGTTTGTTTTATTCGTGTTTATTATTCTTTTGGGAATCGTTTTATGTGCTTATATTTTTCACTTGAAACCTAACTATGAAGGAGAAGTAAAACTAAAAAACCTGCAAAAAGAAACTAACGTGTATTTTGATGATTTTGGGGTACCCCATATTTATGCCAATTCAGAAAAAGATGCCATGACTGCTTTAGGTTATGTTCATGCACAGGAAAGGTTGTGGCAGATGGAATTGCTTCGTAGAATTGCACCGGGAAGATTGTCAGAAATTTTTGGTTCTGTAGCCCTGAAAAATGATATGTTTTTCTCCGGAATCGGTATTGAGGAAGCTTCGGCAAAAGCCATTGCAAAACTCGATAAAAATAGTCCTAGTTATCAATTAACATTAGCTTATTTAGACGGGATAAACCAATTTCTGGAAGAAGGAGTAACACCAATTGAATTTACTTTGGTTGGAGTCAAAAAAGAAAAATTTACCATAAAAGATGTTTATAATATTTTCGGATACATGTCTTTTAGTTTTGCAATGGCTCAAAAAACAGATCCGTTACTGACTGATATCCGAAATAAATATGGTGCCGAATATTTGAAAGATTTAGGAATTGAAGGAGAGTTCAATACCACACAAATTAAAAGTTCAAAAGAAAATATTGAAGAATATACAGCGATTTCAAAATCAGTTGCTACCTTATTGGATAATTCGCCAATACCGCCATTTGTTGGAAGCAACAGCTGGGTTGTTGGGACAAATAAAACCAAAAGCGGAAAAGTGATTTTTGCAAATGATCCTCACATTGGTTTTTCTCAGCCTGCAACCTGGTATGAAGCACACATCGTAACTCCGCATCATGAATTATATGGCTGTTATCTGGCCGGAACGCCTTTTCCGTTATTGGCGCACAATCGTAATTATGCTTATGGTTTAACGATGTTTGAAAATGATGATATCGATTTTTATCAGGAAAAAAATAATGCTCAAGATCAAAATCAATATAAGACACCAACAGGTTTTGCGAATTACGAAATCAGAAAGAAGACGATTAAAGTAAAAGATACTTTGGATGTTGTGCTCACAGTGAAATCAAGCCGGCATGGTCCTATTGTGAATGATTTGCTTGAAAGATTAGATTCTAAACATCCAATTGCGATGATGTGGACATATACGCAACAGCCTATTCAGATTCTGGATGCTGTCTATGGACTTTCGCATGCAAACAGTAAAGAAGAATTTAGAAAAGCAGTTCAGTTGGTTGCTGCTCCTGGACTCAATGTTATGTATGGCGATGCAAAAGGAAATGTGGCATGGTGGGCAACCGGAAAATTGTATAAACATAACAAAGGTGTAAATTCGCATTTGATTCTGGATGGTTCAACCGGAAAAGACGATATTGTTGAATATTTAGATTTTTCGAAAAATCCATCAGCTGAAAATCCAAAATGGGGTTATGTTTATTCAGCCAATAACCAGCCGGAAGCCGTTGATGGTTATCTGTATCCGGGATATTATTTACCGGAAGATCGCGCTAAAAGAATTTCAGGTTTAATGGATGCAAAATCGGATTGGGATAAAGAAGCAATAAGCAAAATGATTTACGATAATATGTCGGATGTTTCGCCGGAAGTTGTCCGAAATCTGATTTCAAATTTAAATAATGCTTCATTTTCAAAAGAGGAAAAAGAGGCAATAGCAGTTTTGAAATCCTGGAAAGGAACTAACAATCTGGAAGATGTTGCGCCAACGATTTACAACAAATGGATTTATTTATATCTTAAAAATACATTTGAAGACGAAATGGGTTCTGATAATTTTAATCTATTTCTGGGAGTTAGTTTAGGAAAACAGATTATTGCCAGACAAATTGTAAATGAAAATTCGGTTTGGTGGGATAATGTTAATACCAAAGATATAAAAGAAACCAGAAACCAAATTGTATCCAAATCATTTCATGAAGCCATAACAGCACTAAAAAAGCAGCTTGGCAATTCAGTTTATGGCTGGACCTGGGATAAAGTACATACGGTAGAGCATGAGCATCCGTTAGGAAAAGTTGCGGCTTTACGAAGATTATTTAATGTTGGACCATTTGGCGCTCCTGGATCAAATGAAGTGATTAACAATCAGTTTTTTGGATATAATGCTGAAGGTAAATATTACGTAAAAGGAGGTCCGTCAACGAGAAGAATTGTCGATTTCTCGGATATAGAAAACAGCTGGAGTGTTTTACCAACTGGACAATCTGGTAATCCATTCAGCAAACATTATTGTGATCAGGCAGAAATGTTTAATGCCGGGAAATTCAGGAAGATGAAACTGAATAAAGAAGAGATTATCAAAACTTCGACTAAATTGGTTTTTAAACCTTCTAATTAGGTTTAGAGTTGAAAAAATTTAGAATTAAAAACTCCGATATTACAAGTTTAAAATTTGTAGTATCGGAGTTTTTATTTAATAGTGGTTTTTTTGTGTTTTTTAAGCTTATTTAGATTTTTATCATTTTTGATATGTTTTTTTCTTCATTCAAAGTTTTGATTTCAAGTAAATAAACACCTTTTGATAAATTTTCGATTGATAAGCTATTGGTGTTTTTTGCTGTTTTTAGAATCTTTCCGTTTAAATCGATCACTTTAATTTCCAACATTGTTTCTGTGAAGTTTATATCCGATTTGGCAGGATTTGGATAAAAGGTTATTTTTTTATCTTTAGAAAAATCTTCAGTCGAAAGAAAATTATATTTTAAGGTAAATAATCCTTTTTTCGTGCCATCATCACCATAAAAGTAGATGTTAGAATTGTCATCATCTGTAAGAAGCCTGCCCATTGTGACGAATTTATCATTTCCAATAATACCGACTGTTCCATCTGAACTTCCATCTGTCGCATAAATGGAATAGGCTAAAGGGCCAGTATTTACAACATATAAAAGTCTGTTTTTATACAAATATCCTCCACTGATATTGGATACAAATGAGTGTCCTGTGCCAACTGTGATATCTTTTACCAATTCTTTTTGATGAAGTATCGGATTGTATTTAAAGAGTTCTGAGCCATATTGACTACTGTTCTGCTGAAGATATGCTTCATTATTAAAATAGACAATGTCAATTGAGTAGCCGCTGCTATATTCGAAAAAAGACTGGTAATTAGTCTCAATTGGTGTTAAAACTCCATCAGAAGTATAAACTTTGTCAGTGGTCAGATAAACAGTGTTATCAAAAACCATCAAATCATTAACAGAAATGTCATAAATTGTATTGGTATTAAAAGTAAAGGAGCTGTTAAGTGTGCCTGTAGTTAGGTTTACAGAAAAATATTTTAGTTTATAATCTGTATCCTTCATTAGGAAAACTAAATTCTCATTTACTTTGGCAATTTCATCTCTTTGTTGATAAATTTCAGAACCAGTTACTACATTCCTCCCTACAATTTCTGTTATAGCTTTAGTAGAAGGTATGTATTTATAAAAACCATAATAAACACCAGTTGTTATATATTGGCTTCTGAAGTATAATGCTTTAGTAGTATTATCATAGTAAGTTGCCCCAAGACGATAGAAGCTTCTATTGTTGGGAGAGAATATCTGTGTTGTAGCACTAGTATTCAAATCGTAAATATAAAGCCCGGAATAATTAGAGTTTTCATAAATTAAATAATGGTCAAATACAGCATAATCTTCAGTATCATAAGAAACCGTTGATAGTTTATTTGTTGTTAAATCTAATCTTATAAGACGGATTCCCATCTCAAAAAAGATGGAATTATTTAATTTTTTTGCATTGAATCCGGCGCTTGCTGGTAAAAAAACATCTTCGGGGTAAATATATTGGGTTCCGTCAGAGATGTTAACTCTAACGATAATTCCTCTTTTTGTAACTGGATTTGTTGAATATACTTTTTGCGTAGAGCAATAAATATAGGATTGATCATTAAAAAACGGAACCAGAACATTATCATCTGCATTAGCATTAGTACCATAACCAACTGGACCTGATGTAAAACTCAGTTCTTGTGAAAATAAATTTGAGCAGATTAAAAAAATAAAAAAATAAAGTAATTTTTTCTTCATAAAGACGAGTTTTCGAATTAGGCTAAATTAGTTTTTATTATGTCAATTTGTTCTTTAGTAATGCTTTTTATAAAAAACCGATTGTACAATTTTAATTTTGTAGAATCGGGATTCTTTAATAATTGAGAATTCAAAGGTTTTAAAATCTTATCACTTATTTGGAATGTATTTTCCCTTCACAATATCCCTGGCATAAATATCAAGATTAATATTAAGCGCCTTATTGGTCGTCATTATATTTGTGGTTTGATATATTTTGTCTTTTTTATATGTTTTTAAAAGCGTTTCTAATTCTATCTCGTCATGAAATGCAAACAGATTGTAAACAGCATCCCTGAAATTTCTAAAATTTACAGTTTCCGTTATTTCCTTTGTTTTTTGCTCATTCCATTTTTCTTTGCTCGCAGTTTCGTTTATTTTGTTAAGGCAATAATCAACAAAAAAAGTTTTGTAATTAGTCGCTTCGATAATATCATTTACAATAATGGCATTTTGTTGGGTTGGCATTTGTACTGGTGTTGAATATTGTTGAGAAGCACCAATATATGGAATAAACATTAATAGGGATAAAATCAAAAGAGAATGCCTTTTTAAATTTTTCATAGGTTGATTTAGGGTTTTAATATTATTTTTTGAGGAATGCTAAAATAGTATTTTTTGTTCTAAACAGGCAATCAAAAAAAGGACTTTTTAAATAAAAAATAGCCATTCTATTTATTATACTAATGCAGTTCGTAAGATAAAAATTACGTATACTTTAGTTATTATTTTAATTTGAAGTTTATATTTAAAATAAAAACTCCGAGAATGTATTTAAAACCACATTATCGGAGTAATTAATGGTATAACGGTTCTTTTTTGAGTTATTGTTTTGAAATTTCTGCTAAAATTTTCTTTCCATTTTCGTTTGTCGGATCAAGCTCAACGGATTTTGAATAATTTTCAATGGCAAGTTTTGTATCACCATCGGCTAAATAAGCTTCTCCCAAACTATCATATGCGTTTCCTGATTTAGGAAAATTTTCTACATTGATTTTGAAGATTTCGATCGCTTCTTTCTTTTTTCCTCCCATTAATAATAAGTATCCGACTCTATTCATGTCTCCTTCCTTAATATTATATGTTGGATCGTTTTTAAGTTTTTTATAAGTATCCAATCCTGTTAGGCTGCCTTTTATTGTAAAAACGTCCAGTAGTTCAAGCGCTAATGACCTTTTAGGCTGATCAAAAGGTTGGTTGTATAAAATGGAGCGGATTGCATCGTTCATTTCGTTCAGGACTGTTCCGCCAGTGTTATTTAATAAAACGACCAAATCTTTGTCTGCAGGAATGCGTGAAATAATGGTGTTGAAGCCGTTTATTCCGCCGCCATGTTCAATTACTTTTATTTTGTTTTTACTGTTATTGTAAGCCTCTTTTATAGTCCAGCCATAACCATAGAAATCATTTCCGCCTGTATTGATGTATGGTGTAAATAATAAATCCATAGATTTTTCAGAAAGCAATTGATTTGTATATAGTGATTTATCCCAAAGATATAAATCTTCAACAGTAGAATATAATGAACCGGCTGCATACGGAATACTCATGTCTATATATGGAGCATTCTGAATGGTTTTTCCTTTCTTTTCATAACCTGAAGCTCTGTTTTTTAACACGCTATAGCTATGATCGTAACCTGTATTAATCATTTTTAAAGGGGTAAGAATAGTTTCCTGTAGATATTGTTCATATGATTTGCCTGAAACTTTTTCAATTATGTAGCCCAATAAAAAATAACCTGAATTACTATAACTAAATTTTTCGCCTGGCGTAAACTGAAGAGGCAGTTTTTCAAAGGTTTTTACAAACTCATCAGGAGTGTATGGATTTCTGCTTTTATCTTTAAAGAAATCCGGGGCATCCGTATAATTTGGTATTCCTGATGTGTGTGTTAACAAATTATGAATCGTTATTTTATCACCATTTGCTTTTGAATAATCCGGTAAATAAGTTGTGATAGGAATATCAAGTTTTAATTTTCCATCTTCGGACAATTTTACAATTAAGAATGCGGTAAATTGCTTGCTGATAGAACCTAATCTGAATTTAGTGTCTGTTTGATTTTGAATATTCCATTCCATATTTGCAAAACCAAAGCCTTTTTTAAAAATAACTTTTCCGTTTTCAGCAACTAAAGCCGAACCATTAAAAAGCCCATATTCATTGTATTTGCTTAAAAGCTTGTCAATTTGTTTTGATTTGTCCTGAGCAAAAATGTTTACTGCAAAAAGCTGTATAATTGCACACAGAAAGATTAGTTTAATTGTTTTTTTCATGATAATTGATGTTTTGAATTAATAACTGATTTTGATTGATGATTGAAACACTATAATAGTTTAGATTTTTAAATACTTATGTCTAATCACGCCTTTTTCATAAATAAAATCTACGGCTTAAAATGTTAGACGATTAATTCAGTTTTTGGTTTCAATAGCAATCAGTTTTTTTAAGATGAAGATTTTTAATGGTATCAAAAACAATAGGATTCTAATCAAAAACGTGTGTGCATGAGGGATAGAGGCGGTATCCTTTTACGGAGAGAAACGGAGTAAAAGATATAGCCGAAAGCCCGACCCGCTTTTTTCGGCGGGTCATGCCCTATAAATAAAGGTATAAAAGGTAAATATTTGGTTTATTTGTAAGCTCTTGTATATTTATTACTTATTTTTACGGCCTTATATTTAGATTTTTCTTGATGCAAACTTCACTAAAAATTGCCGTTGTAGGTTCTGGATTGGTAGGATCATTATTGGCAATTTATCTTAAAAAAGCAGGTCACACCGTTCATGTTTATGATCGTAGTCCTGATATTCGCAAAATAAATTTTTCGGGGCGTTCCATTAATCTGGCCATGTCAAATAGAGGCTGGAAAGCGCTTGATGCTGTTAAAGTTGGTGATTCGGTTCGCGAAATCGCTATTCCAATGGATAAACGCGCTATTCATTTGGTCGATAAACTCAATTTTCAGAACTACGGGCAGGAAGGCGAGTCGATTTATTCGATTTCCAGAGGAACTTTAAACCGGAAAATGATTGATCTTGCTGAAGAAGCAGGAGCAGAGTTTTTGTTTGAACAGAAAATCTGGGATGTAACGCTGAGTGATGCAACTTTGCATATTGGCGAAACAGAAAGAGGGGAATGGGAAGAGAAAAAATATGATATGGTTTTTGGTGCTGACGGAGCTTTCTCGAGAATTCGCCACAGAATGCAGCGCCAAAGTATGTTTAATTATTCGCAGGAGTTTTTGAATTTGGGTTACAAGGAATTGAATATTCCTGCAAATGCTGATGGATCACATAAACTGGATAAATATTCTTTTCATATTTGGCCTCGTGGTGAATATATGTTGATTGCGCTTCCTAATTTAGATGGAAGTTTTACCTGTACTTTGTTTATGCCTTTTGAAGGAGAAAATTCATTTGCTTCGTTAACAGATCGAAAAATGGTGGAAGATTTTTTTGAGAAAAATTTCCCGGATTCAATTGAAGTCATTCCGAAGCTGGCTGAAGATTTCTTTAAAAATCCAACCAGTACTTTGGTAACCATGAAATGTTTTCCATGGACATACGAAGATAAAATCGCCTTAATTGGTGATGCCTGTCATGCTATTGTTCCGTTTTATGGTCAAGGTATGAATGCCGGCTTTGAAGATATTACGGTTTTAAGCGAAATGATCGAAAAATATGGTAATGACTGGAAAAAAATTTTCTCTGAATATCAAATTTCACGCAAGCCAAACGCAGATGCGATTGCAGAACTTTCATACCGTAATTTTATGGAAATGAGTACTAAAACGGCTGATGAAAAGTTTTTACTACAAAAGAAAATTGAAAAAGCATTTTCTGATAGATATCCTGATAAATGGATTCCGCTTTATAGTCGTGTTACTTTTAGCGACAGACCTTATACGGAAGCCTTGGCAATTGGTGATTTTCAAAACGCGATTATGGAAAAGATTCTGAAAATCGATAATATAGAAAGTATCTGGAATACACCAGAAATTGAAAATAAGATTCTGGCATTGTTGAAAAATGAATAAATACCAATGTCAAAATTAATAACTGCAATCGTAATTAATTTTTGACATTGATATTGTGATTTTTTTATTTCTTGAAGATTTTGGTTAGAACACCAAAAACACCTCTTATAAAGGTGGCGCTGGTCACTACTTTCAAAACCGATTTTCCAACTACGCTGGCTGTGGTAGGTTCTGATTTTGATGATCTTTTTGGCGCTTTTTCTTTTTGCTCGGCAGCCACTTGTGCTGCCTCATTAATTTTTTTGTTTAGAATTTCGTAGGCACTTTCACGATCAATTTCTTCGCTGTATTTTTTAACTAATTTGGATTTGCTGTTAATGACTTCAATTTCATTTGCAGTTAAAATGTCCATTCGGCTTTGTGGAGCACGCATCATGGTAGCAACCAAAGGTGTTGGGATTCCTTTTTCGTTCAAAGCAGTTACTAAAGCTTCTCCAATTCCTAAGTTGGTCAGTAATTCATCGGTTTTATAATATTGAGAAGTTGGGTAATTATCAGCCGTTTTTTTAATTGCCTGACGATCATTTGCAGTAAAAGCCCTTAATGCATGCTGAATTTTTAATCCTAGCTGTGCCAAAACACCACTCGGAACATCCATTGGGTTTTGGGTTACAAAATAAACACCTACGCCTTTTGAACGAATTAGTTTTACAATGGTTTCAATTTGTTCTAATAAGGCTTTGCTGGCTTCGTTGAAAATCAAATGTGCTTCGTCAATAAAAATGACCAATTCAGGCTGTTCAGCATCTCCTTTTTCAGGCATTTGCTGATAGATTTCAGCCAATAGACTCAGCATGAATGTAGAGAATAATTTTGGTTTATCCTGAATATCCGTCAGGCGGATGATGTTTACATAACCTTTACCATTTTCATCGATTCGCATCAAATCATCAATTTCAAAAGACATTTCTCCAAAAAACAAATCACCTCCCTGTTGCTCTAATTCGATTATTTTTCTTAAAATAGTTCCCGTTGTTGAAGTGGATATTTTACCATAGTTTTCTTCAATTTCTTTCTTGCCTTCTTCAGTAATATAATTGATGACTTTTTTGATATCTTTTAAATCTAACAAAGGCATTTTGTTGTCATCGCAATATTTGAAGATTACTGCAACCACTCCGGATTGAGTGTCATTTAAATCTAAAATTCTTGAAAACAGTACCGGGCCAAACTCTGAAACGGTTGCGCGCAAACGAACACCGTTTTGCTTAGATAATGACATTAATTCGACAGGAAAGGAAGCTGTGTTATACGGCACGTTTATTTTTGCGTGTCGTTCTGTAATAAAACCCTCTTCTTTTCCTTCTTTTGCAATACCGCTAAAATCTCCTTTTATGTCCATCATCAAAACTGGAATTCCGGCATTCGAAAGCTGTTCTGAAAAAACCTGAATTGTTTTTGTTTTGCCTGTTCCGGTAGCGCCTGCAATAAGTCCATGGCGATTTAAGGTTTTTAACGGGATTTTTACATGAGCTTCAGCTACCGCTTCTCCGTCAAGGATTGCACCCCCTAAAACAATGCTGTCGCCTTTAGATGAATATCCTTTGTTTATATCCTGAATGAAATTGTCTTTTTTATTCATATTTTATTCGTAATTTAGATGATTATAAGAGTTTTGCTTAGGTTTTGAACAGTTTTAAATGGTTCATTTTAACAGGAAATCCACCTTTTTTAACTGAAAATAATATAAAAAATAATTTCGCATCTTTTTAAGAAGATAACAAAGGAATATTTGAATATTTACTAAAACGTTGTAATTTTTGCATAAATTAACTCTTTTTTTGTCTTATTAAAAAAAGGTTGTGAGCAATTTAATGAGAACTTTTTTAAATTCAAGTTAAATTTCCTTCAATTAAATTAAAAAAAGTTTTTTTATTTAAACTAAACGTATAAATTTGCTCCTCTACAAGTTAAATATAACTAAAAATAAAAATTATTTAAAACTATTAAAATTAAAAAAAATGGCAAACGTTAAAGTTAAAAAAGAAAGCACTTCGAATGGAGGAGGAATGGTTTCAGGAATCATTATTGTAGCATGTGTTTTTGTTGGTTGGTTAATCTGGCAATTCGTTATGGGAGCTCCTGCTAACTTTGAAGGAGGTAATCCAGAGACAGGTCATCCAATAAATACTTTAGGGCAAGTATATAAAGGAGGTTTCATTGTACCGGTTTTATTAGGTATGTTTTTAATGGTTGTTGTTTTTTCTATTGAGAGATTTTTCGTTATCTCAAAAGCAGCTGGAAAAGCTAATTTAGATACATTCATGAAAAATGTTCAGGGAAGCATTAAAGAAGGAAACATCGAGGCTGCTATCGCTTCATGTGACAAACAACAAGGTTCAGTTGCAAATGCAATTAAATCTGCTTTGATTAAATACCAAGATGTTAAAAAAGAAGGGTTCAACAGTGAGGAAGCATCAGAAGTAATTCACAAAGAAATCGAAGAGGCAACTTCATTAGAAATGCCAATGTTAGAAAAAAATATGACTATTATTTCTTCTTTAGTATCATTAGGGACTTTAGGTGGGTTATTAGGAACTGTATCAGGTATGATTAAAGCGTTTGGTGCGTTAGCTTCTGCTGGAACTCCAGATCAGGCTGCTCTTGCAACAGGTATTTCTGAGGCACTTATCAATACGGCAACAGGTATCTCTACGTCTATCTTAGCTATTGTTTCTTATAACTTCTTTACTGCTAAAATTGACGATTTAACGTACTCTATCGATGAGGCTGGTACTACTATTGTAAATACTTACAGAAGATTCAGAGGAAGTTTGAAACAATAATTAATTTTTGAAATTAATAATAAAATTAATTATCAAAATAAAATAAAAAGAGAATGGCTAAAATAAAAATGAAAAAAAAGTCAACATCGACAGATATGACTGCCATGTGTGATGTTGCGTTCCTTTTGCTTACGTTCTTTATTTTGACCGCTACCGCTAAAGTGCCAGAAGCACTTCCTGTTGATACACCATCATCTACTGTACAGACTAAATTGCCGGATTCTGATTTGGCTATTATTACAATTGGAAAAGGAAAAGACGGGAAAAGCAAAGTGTTTTTTGACATTAAAGGAAGAGAGATACGTAAAAAAACTCTTGAAGGAATGGGTGAAAAATTAGGAGTGCCTTTTTCAGAAGAAGATAAAGCGAAATTTGCACTAATGGACGACTTTGGTGTGCCGCTTGCAAATCTAAAGCAAATCATCGATATGAAGGCTGCTGACAGAACCAAAGCAAATCAGCCTGGAATTCCAATTGATTCTTTAGATAATCAATTAAAAGAATGGCTTTTGGTTTCAAGAAGAGCTGCGATTGATCTTGATGACAAAGAATTGCAAATTGCCATTAAAGGAGATGCTAAAGAAGATTATCCACAAATCAAAAGAATTATGGATATCCTGCAAGATCAAAAAATCAATACCTTTAACTTGGTTACAGGTATGAGAGGAAAAGACTTTTAATTAAAAAATATACACTAAAATGGCTGAATTAAATACCGGCGACGGTGGTGGCGGAAAAGGTGGTAAAGTAAGAAGTAAAAAGCAAAACTCTAAAGTCGATTTAACGGCAATGGTAGATTTAGCTTTCTTATTGATCACATTCTTTATGTTGACCACAACGTTGTCAAAACCTCAATCGATGAGCTTGGGTTTGCCAGATAAAGATGAGGATGAGACCAAAAATAAGGACATAAAAGTTGATGAGAAACGAACTATGACCGTTATGATGGGAGAAGACAACAAGCTTGTTTATTACATGGGGTTGTTGGAGGCTCCTATAGCCGGCCCTAAAGATATCGCTTATGGAAAAGATGGAATTCGTAAAGAATTACTGGCTCGCAAAAAATCTGTAATTGAATATACAGGAGATAAAGAGAAGGGAATCATTGTAATCATCAAGCCAGGTAAGAAATCCAAGTACAAAAACTTAGTAGACATTTTAGATGAAATGGCTATTACTGGTGTTGGAACTTATGCAATTGTTAATGATTTTCAACCTAAGGAAACAGAATTGTTAGAGAAAAAACAAGATTAATCCTGTTTTGTCAATAACCTAATAATGAAGAAATATGAAATTAGATATTATAAAAAATCAGTGGCTTGATATCGTATTCGAAGGACGTAATAAGATATACGGGGCATATGAGTTAAGAAAATCAAATACCAAAACAACGGTAAGAGCACTTATCATTGGTTCTGTTATTTTTAGCTTAGCTGTTGCTGCTCCTCTTATTGCTGGTCTTTTGCCAGATTCTGGTGAAGATGTAGTAGATAACGATATTAGAATTACGACGGTAAAATTGCCTCCTAAGCCAAAACAGCCTGTGAAGCCAAATTTACCACCGCCACCACCGCCACCTCCAAAAGTGGATCAGGTGAAATTTGTGAAACCTGTTGTTGCTAAAACTGAAGAAATTACTGAAGAGCCACCAAAGATTGTGGATCTAAAGGAGAAGAAAATTGGTTCTGAAACTATCAAAGGAGATCCGGATGCAGTTTTAACTGTTGATGAGCCTGTAGGCAAAGGACCAGTTGCTGAAATTGTTCAGGAAGATAACAATGTATATAATACAGCAGGTATCGAAGTAAAACCAGATTTTCCTGGAGGAATGGAAAAATTCTACAAATTCGTAGGAAATAATTACAGAACTCCGGAAGAAGAGGGATTAAAGGGTAAAGTATATGTGACATTTGTAGTTGAAAAAGACGGTTCATTAACTGATATTAAAGTTTTAAGAGATATCGGGTATGGAACAGGAGCTGAAGCTGTAAGAGTACTTAAAAAATGCCCGAGATGGACTCCTGGTGAGCAAAATGGTAAAAAAGTAAGAGTACTTTATTCACTGCCTATTACAATCCAATCTGCAGAATAATGTTAAAGCATTTACTTGATAATATTAAGAAGAAATCGCTCAAAGAGCGATTTCTTCTCGTTTTAGGAATATTGTTTTTTTTGATTTATCTTGTACTCGGGTTGATGATTATGTTTTGGAAGAAATTGCCGCTAAACATGGATCCTGTTTACAGATATGCATTTGGGATTTTACTAATAGTATATTCGGGAATACGATTTTTGAGATTAATAAACTCTAATACAGAATAGGGATGTTAAAATATGTTAAAATTTTGGGTTTGATAGTTTTTATTTTTTTGTTTGCAATGTGCAACCAAAAAAGTAAAAAGGATTCAGAGAAGGAAACAATTTTAAAAGGATCTGTAACTATTACAGTTGATGAAACTGTTAAACCAATTGTGGATGATCAGATTGCTGTTTTTGAAGGAACTTATTATGGTGCTAGAGTTACGGTTAATGCCAAATCTGAAGCAGAGTTATTTAATGATTTATTGAATAAGAAAACCAAAGTTGTTATAAGTGCCAGAGATTTAACTCAGGAAGAAAAAAACAAATTTGAGAAATTAAAAATTAATCCAAGAGTTACTCCATTTGCCACTGATGCTATTGCTTTTATTTCTAATAAGGACAGTAATGATACATTAATTGAGTTGAAAACAGTAATCGATTTTATGAAAGGAATTGTAAATCCTAAAATTAAAGGATTGGTATTTGATAATCCAAATTCAAGTACGGTGCGTTTCATGAAAAATTTGGCTAATGTTAAAGAGATTCCTTCAGAAGGTGTTTTCTCATTTAAAACAAATAATGAAGTAATTAAGTTTGTATCTGAAAATAATGGAATGATTGGAGTAGTAGGTGTTAATTGGTTATCTCAGCCTTCTCCGGAAATGCAGGACATTGTTCATAAAATAAATGTTTTAAGCGTTAAAGGATTAAATAGTAATGAATATTATAGCCCGACACAAAATGACATCGCAGAGCAAAAATATCCTTTGGCACGTGAATTGTATATCATTAATTGTCAGGGATATTCAGGATTAGGAATGGGGTTTGCTTCATTTATTGCTGGAGATATAGGACAACGTATAGTTTTAAAATCGGGATTGATGCCAATTCGGACTCCTGGCAGAAAATTGCAAATTAGAAATAAAATTATAAACGATAAAGAATAAATTAATTACAATGAAGATGAATAAATTTAAAATTTTTAGTCTTGCCTTAGTTGCTTCAGCTTCTGTTGCAAAAGCGCAAGACATCAAGGAAGCTAAAAAAGCAATTGATGCTGAACAATTTCAAAAGGCAAAATCATTGCTGAAATCAATCATAAGTGCTAAACCTTCCGATGGAGAAGCAAACTTTGTTTTAGGAAATATATATTTGAATGAAAGTGTTGTTGACTCAGCTAAAATCTATTACCTAAATGGATTAGAGGCATCTGATGAAAAAAACTTAAATTATATTGGATTAGGACAAATTGATCTTAACGAAAAAAATACAGCGGGTGCTCAGGCAAATTTTGGTCTGGCAACCAAAGACATGAGACGTAAAGATGTAGAAGAATTTATATACATTGGTAGAGCTTATATAAATTCTGAAAATCCTGACTATAATAACGCTATAGCTATTTTGAAACGTGCTTTAGCAATTGAACCACAAAATGCAACTGCACTTTTAGAAATAGGTAATGCATATTATGGGGCAAATAATCAAAACGAGGCTTATAAAGCGTATCGTGATGCATTTACGGCCGATCCATCACTTTTAAGAGCAAAAATGCAATTAGGAGTTTTATTAAAAGGTGCTAAATCATACGATGAAGCTATTAAATCTTTTAATGAAGTAATTGCTCTAAATGCAAATTACGGACCTGTTTACAGAGAGTTGGCAGAAACTTATTACAAGTGGGCAAGAAATAAGCCTTCTACTTCAAAGGTAAACTTGCAAAATGCAATTACAAATTATGAAAAATACTTAAGTTTGACGGATTATTCTTTAGATTCTAAAATGCGACATGCAGATTTCTTGATCTTAGTAAAAGATTACAAGAGTTTAGAAGTTGTAGCAAATAAGATGATTGCTGAAGATAAAGTAAATCCTAGAATTTATAGATATTTAGGGTATGCAGCTTATGAGAATGGAAATGTTGATGTAGCAATCAAATCTATTGAAGATTTTATTAAAGTGCCATCAAATAAAGTAATTGGCAGAGATTATTTATATTTAGGTATGGCCAAAATTAAAAAAGGAACTAATGCTGAAGGAGTAGTTGATCAGGCTGCTTTTGATGCTGGGCTTGCAGATATAAAAAAGGCAATAGAATTAGAGCCTTTAGTTGTGGAAGAGCTTGCTGATTTTGGAAAAGAATTGTTTGGTAAAAGACAATATTTACAAGCCGCTGATATTTTTGAGCTTGGAGCAGCAAACGCTGAATCTAAAAATTACTTAGATGATGCTGTATATTATGGAATTTCTGTTTATTTTGGAAATGCAGGTAAACCAGTAGAAAATCGTAATGCTGTTGCATTACAAAATGCAGATGCAACTTTTGATAAGATTTTAGTAGCTTCTCCAACTTATGATGAAGCTTACATATATAAAGCCAGAATAAACAGCTTGTTAGACAAGGATGATATGATTATTAAAAATTATAGTGAGTATGTTGCTAAAATGACAGCCAAAGGTGCTGAAGAATTAGCTAAGCCTGCAACTGTGAAAAAAATCATTGAATCTTATAACGCAATTGGTGCTGCTTATGCCAATACTGACAAAGCTAAGGCGGTTGAGTATTTCAATAAGACTTTAGCTATAGATCCCACTAATTCTTATGCTTCTCAATCTGTAAAAACTTTAAAATAATTTAATTTTAAGATAAATATAAGGCCGACAGTTCGTCAATGAACTGTTGGCCTTTTTTTGTTCCGTATTTAATTGACTATCTTTGCACTTTAAAATAAAATAATGTTATCAAAAGAAATACAATTAGCGGTTAATAAAGGAGCAATGTTGCCTTTAATGGAAGAGTTTTATACGATTCAGGGAGAAGGTTTTCATACAGGAACTGCAGCTTACTTTATACGTATTGGAGGCTGTGATGTAGGGTGTCACTGGTGTGATGTAAAGGAAAGTTGGAATGCAGAATTACATCCGCCAACAAGTGTCGATTTAATTGTGAAAAATGCCGTAACTTATGCAGATACTGTTGTAATAACTGGTGGAGAACCATTAACTTGGGATATGACGCTATTAACTCAGGAGTTAAAAAATAAAAATCTAAAAGTTCATATAGAAACTTCAGGAGCTTATCCGTTAACAGGATATTGGGATTGGATATGTCTTTCGCCTAAAAAAAACAAATTACCAACTCAAACCGTATATAATAATGCACACGAATTAAAGGTTATTATTTACAATAAACATGATTTTATTTTTGCCGAAGAACAAGCTGAATTGGTAAATGATAAAGCAATATTGTTTCTTCAGCCAGAATGGAGTAAAAAAGAAGAAATGACACCATTAATTGTTGATTATGTAATGAATAATCCTAAATGGAGAGTTTCACTTCAGACACATAAATATTTGAATATTCCTTAATAGCTTCATAACAAAAAAAAAATCTCTTAAATTGAAGAGATTTTTTTTGGTTAAAGGCCTAGTATGCCGTTTGTAAATAACGTACAAATATTTACTGCCAGTTTTTATGCTTCTTTAAAGTAGTTATATGTGCCAAGTGGTGATTTCCATGCCATGCATAAGTACTAATAATTTCTTTTAATTTATATTCGGAATTGTTTTCAGGATGAAAGAATGATTTCTCAAGATCATTTTCAGATAAATTTCGCATAATAAAACCTAATCGAAAATGCAGTCCTTCCAGTAATGTAAGTGTATGTTGAATTGGCATTTTTAAATTGTCAGGCATATCTGACCACAAAACTTCATTGTAAGCTTTTATCAGAGGATTATTTTCTGTTAAAGTCCATTTGATTCTAATGTAACAATTCATGTGGCTTTCTGCACAATGATGAATTACTTGACGCACTGTCCATCCGCCTGGGCGATAAGACGTATCTAATTGTTCGTCACTCAAATGAAGCGTTGCTTTTTTTAGTTTTTCAGCAAAAGATTCGATTTCGGCAATTTTATCTAAAAGATATTTTGATGTATATATTGTTGGTGTTTCAAATTTCCCAATCGGATATTTTAATTTTTCTAAATCTAATTTTTCCATGAATTAATAAGGATTTATATTGAAAGTTTAGCTAAATAATCATAATGGGCACCTTCTAAAATAAGCTCACATTTTAAACCATTTGCAATAGCGGCATTTTGAAGTGTGTTATAGTCTAGATATAACCAATTAAACGGCTCTTCTTTTTCTCCTTTATAAGAGATATTGAAAACAAGCTCACCATAATAATCATTATTAGATGAAATCCATTTTCCACCATCTTCATCTTCGTCAAACATATAAATAATATCTGAACTATCTAATAAAATTTGCCCGCCTTCATTTAAAAGTGATTTTAATTTAGAAAAAAACTTATTGCAGTTTTCTAATTTTCCAAAAATGCCAACGCCGTTCATTAATAATAGAATGGTGTCAAATTTTTCTCCTTCGAAATCTAATATATTTTTAACTTTTGCATTTTTGATACCTCTAAGTTTACAAGTCTCTATTGCTTTTTCAGAAATATCAATAGAAGTAACGTCTAAATTTCGATCATTTTGTAATGATAAACTATGACTTCCGGCTCCGCAGCCAACATCCAATATTTTTCCCGTGGCTAATTGTAATGCTTTTTGTTCGATTTTTGGCATTTCATTATAAGAGCGAAATAGATAATCGACACTCATTTCGTCTTCTTCAGAGATAGAAGTTTCCGTAATAATATCTTCAGGCGAATTATTGGTCTGAAAATCAAACATAGCTTTTCCAAAAAGATCTTTCATTGTAATTTAGTTCAAAGATTAAGGTTTCAAGTTTAAAGTTGTTTAATTTTGCATATCAACTTTAAATAGTAAACTTGAAACAGATTTTAAATAACTTAAATAAGTTAGCCAAAGATAAGCATATCGAAAACAAAAAGTATTTTGATAAGCTGAAAAAGAAACAGCCTAAAAATTTAGATTACATTATGCAGGATTTGCATGATGCCGAATTTAAAAAAACAGATTGTTTACAATGTGCCAATTGTTGCAAAACAACAGGGCCGCTATTTACTTTGGCCGATATTGAAAGAATTTCAAAATCTTTCAGACAAAAACCACAGCAATTCATTGATCAATATCTTCGAATTGATGAAGATAAAGATTATGTTTTAAAAAGTGTTCCCTGTACTTTTCTTGACGATGAAAATTCTTGCATGATTTATGACGTTCGTCCAAAAGCTTGCAGAGAATTTCCACATACAGATCGTAAAAAGTTTCATCAAATTGCAGATCTGACTTTGAAAAATGTTGCGATTTGTCCTGCAGCATTTAATATTGTTGAAGAAATGAAAAAGAAAATGCCTTTATAAGAAACTTAAATAATTTGTAATTGTTTTTAGGAACAATTCGTTTTTATTTTTTTAAATGTATTTTTGAATATGATAAAATTAGCCGACTTAGTAAACCAATAAGACACACATAAATTGAATTCAGAATATTTTATAGCTAAGAGACTTATTGCTGCCAAAGAGTATAAAAGCAGTATATCGGCACCTATTATTAAAATTGCTATTTCGGCTATTGCTATTGGTATTATTATGATGGTAGTGTCTGTTGCAACCGGAATTGGTTTACAGCAAAAAATACGAGAAAAAGTTTCAGCATTCAATGGTCAGATCATTATTTCGAATTACGATAATAATAATTCAGATGTAACATTAGTTCCGATTTCTAAGAAGCAGGATTTTTATCCCAATTTCAAATCAGTTCCTGAAGTTAGTCATATTCAGGCAATCGCTAGCAAAGCTGGAATCATTAGAACCGAAAATGCTTTTGAGGGAATTATTTTCAAAGGAGTAGGAGCAGATTATGACTGGAACAATTTAAAGGAATATTTAGTAGAAGGAAAATTACCGGATTTCTCTAAAAATTTAAATGAAGATGTTATAATATCTAAATTCCTTGCAGATCGATTAAATTTAAAAATTGGAGACCACTTTAATACTTTTTTTATTAAAGAAGAACAAGGCAAGCTGCCAAATATTCGTCGATTCAAAATTACAGCAATTTTTAATTCAGGTTTCCAAAATTTTGATGCGACATATATAATAGGAGATATTCGACATATTCAACGAATCAATAAATGGTCACCGGATCAAGTTGGTGCATTCGAAATTTTTGTAAAAGATTTCAAGGACATCAAAAGGTCAGGTGATCAAATTTACAATCAAACATCCTCAAGTCTGGATACAAAAACTATAATTGAGAAATACAGTTATATTTTCGATTGGCTTCAGCTTTTTGATTTCAACATCATCGTTATTCTGGCAGTTATGATTTTGGTAGCAACCATAAATATGGTGGTTGCTTTATTAGTACTTATTTTAGAGCGGACACAAATGATCGGAATTTTAAAAGCATTAGGAGCTAATAACTGGATTGTTCGTAAAATATTTTTATACAATGCTTTCTATCTTATAATACGAGGGCTGTTTTGGGGCAACTTAATTGGTATCTCAATCTTGTTAATTCAGCACCAATTCGGAATAGTTCAATTAAATCCTGAAAACTACTATGTCAACCAGGCGCCAGTTTATATAAATTGGTTTTATGTATTGTTGTTGAATTTAATGACAATTGTAATTTGTTTCGTGGTATTATTAATTCCGTCCTATATTATCACGAAGATCTCTCCGGTCAAAGCGATTCGATTCGATTAGTTAAATTCTGGAAAAGTAATTTAAGACCCGACATTTTTTTTTAAACTTGTCGGTTTTTGTTTTTTATACATATAAGGTGTGGAATCTTATTGTAATATATTAAGAGTAGTTTTTATCAAAGAATAATGAGGAGCTTATTCCCGCTATGCACTTCAATCTTTTGCGCCGAACGCCGGCACAAAAGGATTTTCGTTTCTATCGGGGCTATGGCATTAGTTTTCAAAA